>CALLVY010000679.1 GCA_938015925.1 uncultured Saprospiraceae bacterium | reverse complement strand
GCTCCGTGAGTCAAACGTTTCAAAGGTTTGAGTATCGCTAGTACCAACAGACCAAAAAGCGTACAAAAGACCGCAATGCCCGTAAAGATTTCGAACTCTCCTGCACTCTGCGACCATTCTCCAACCAAGCCTGCTAATTTGTTGCCAAATCCTGTTGCGGCAAAATAAGCGCCCATCATAAAGGAAGCATATTTTACTGGAGCTAGTTTGGTGATAAAAGAAAGAGCGACCGGGGAGGCGCAAAGTTCGCCCAAGGTGTGAAATAAATAAGCTAAGACCAACCAGATCATCGCTGCTTCTCCGTGCTTTGCATATTCCATAGACGACATGGTCATAAAAAGGAATCCCCAACCCATAATGATCAGGCCAATGGCCATCTTAAATAAACTCGATCCTTCTTTTCCAGATTTTTTCCACCAAAACCAAAAACTTCCAACCGCTGTCCCTAAGGTGATAATAAAAAAGGCATTGATCGATTGAAACCAGGCGGAAGGAACTTCAAAGCCAAATAGCATTCTATTGGTTTTTTGTTCGGTATAAAGATTCATCAAACCACCTGCTTGTTCGAAGGCGCCCCAAAAAACGATGATTAATAAAAAGGATAAGAACATTACCAACATTCGGTCTTTCTCGACTTTCGTCAATGGACGATCTTTTGCTTCTTTATCTGGCGAATTGCTCTCACCAATAAAATCTCCAGTGCCTTCCAGGTATTTCAAACCCATCATATAGACAATCTGTCCAATAAACATTCCAATACCTGCTAGACCAAAACCCCAGTGCCAGCCATAATACTTGGCAACGGCACCAACTGCCAGCGCCCCAAAGAAGGCACCTAAATTGATCCCAATGTAAAAGATGTAAAAGCCGCTATCTCTTCGGTCATCGCCTGCTTTATACAATCCTCCTACCATGGTAGAAATATTTGGCTTTAAACAACCTACTCCTGCAATGATCAGTGCCAGACCAATATAAAAGGCTGTCAAAGAATTGACCGCCAAAGTAAGGTGTCCTGCACAGAGTAAAAGGCCTCCTACCATTACCGCTTTTTTGGCTCCTAGCCACTTATCCGCTAGCAAACCGCCAGGAATAGACATGACATAGACCAACATCGTATAAGTACCATAAAAGGATAAGGTTTCTACATTGCTCCAGCCTAGACCTGGATTTTCACCAATGGCAGCAGCAGCTAGAAATAAGGTTAGGATGGCTCGCATGCCATAATAACTAAACCGTTCCCACATCTCCACAAAAAACAAAACATACAGCCCCACGGGGTGTCCCCATATCTCTCTTTCGGAAGGACGGGTAGTTAGATTCGACATAAATTTCAGAGGTTTTAAGCTTTTCAAAAAAAGTTCACTAAAAATAGATTTTTTACCTAGAAAACCAGCAAAATGCCCTTCTTTTCTTTGGTTGATCGCAGTATATCTAGTGTTTTCATCGGTAAAGGATGTGTTTTGTAGAGTGTGGATTGGGCTTAAATCTCTCTAGTTCTAAAATATTTTAAAAAAAAAGTGCAAAAGGGAGAGAATTGGGTGGAATTAGGACTCTAATAGTTGTAGTTTATAAACGATGCATCAAGCAGAAGATTCATATCGGGAATTCAAAGCATGGTATGATCAGTATTTTTCCTTTTTGTACTACTTTCTGGTCGGTTATTTTAAGAAACGGCAGATTTATGTAAAAGAAGAGGAAATTGAGGATCTCGTGCAGAATACTTTTCTCTCTATCCTGGAGCGGAAAAGACAGACGCCTATTGAATATCCGATGGCTTATTTGAAACAGGCGGCGCTTAGTCATGCCCGACAGTTTTTGGATAAGAAATTTAAAGCGGGCTTTTTGTTGCCGCCAGAGCTGACTTTACAAAATACCCCATGTCCGACTCAACTTAGCGACATGGAGAAAGAGGAAGAAGATCAAAAGGTAAGAGGTATTTTATCGAAGGTACTCAATCAAATGGAGCATAAGATTATTTACCAGCGAATCGTGCAAGGAGATAGCTACAAAGAAATTGCAGCGGAAGAAGGAATGCCTGCGGAGTCTTATTTGCATACGCTATATCATCGGGCAAAAATTAAATTAAGTAATCATTTGCGAGACTTGGGTTATGATAAATAAGCCAACAGCTTCTAAAAGAGATGAGGTGGTCTTTTGTTTCCCGCAGATTTCGCAGATTGATGGTAGAGCAATAGAAGGACACTTAACTTTTTCTTAGCTGGCACTTAACTGACAATTATAAAAATGAACGAAAAAAGTCAACTGTACGATTGGAATATTCTAGAGCAATACTTAAAAGGTAGAGCACTGGGACAGACTAATCCACAATTCGAAAAAGAGATCCAATCGGATGATTTTTTGCAGACGGTGGTGGAAGGAATGGAACAGGATCTTTTGGAGCAAGGTCATCTGGGTTTACAGGAATTGACGGCCAAAAAGAAAAAGAAGGTTTGGGGTAAATTACTTCAGATGGCTCCGCTCGCGATGGCGGATTCAACGAATGTGGCTACTCCAGTTTTGGGTAATCCGGTAATGGCCTTTTTTCAAAATACTCGAAGAACTTGGGACGAATTGCGGTATTCGCAGTTTCAGTATATTTTGGGATTTAATTTTAGCTGTGTGATTTTGATTCTGGGATTTTGCTTTTGGGTCAACATGGTTCAGGAAGAAGAATTTCCTTTGCTTTCGCAAATAGAATTTCCGGGCGGTTTTAAACCATAGTAGCGTGTAAATCTATCGAACTCAATTCTTTAGTTCCCGCGGAGCATATTCCAATTCCCAGCCCGCACTCTCCACCATGTATTCGATCATTTCCAGCATCTTATTGCTTTGCTCATCTGCGGTGATAAACAAATCACTTTCCTTGGCTTTGCTTTCGATTAGTTCTTTGGCGGTACTGTTGATTTTGTTGTAGTCTTCTGCCGAAAAAGTATTGAAGGTTCCCTGGCTGAGATCATAATAATCTAAATCGTGGTCGATAGAAAGTATTTCGGGATCTGGTAAATTGCTGATGATGACTTTCTTTTCTCCCGCGCGGGTTTCTATTTTCATTTGTTCCAAATCATAGCCGACCGATACTTTAGCTTTGACCCTCACCAAAGCTTTTTTTCTAAAAGGACTAAAGTCGTATCCCCAGTAAGATTTGTAATCATAGACTTCTGAAAAATAGCCTTCGACGGTGACCATCTTTGCAACGGTCTCAATTCTGTTTTTTAGAACAACGGATTGTTCTTCTGTGGTCGTCATATCCCAGGTGTAGTAATAACGCGTTCCCCAAAAGATACCGAAACACATCGTTAGAATTCCCAAAAGGAGCAATAGCTTTTTAATCATGTTTAGTCTTTTAAGAGGAAGGAATGAAGCAGCATTGAAAGAAGAATGTTCTTCTTTCAATGCTGTACTTTATAAAGATAAGTTTTTTGCTGAAGGCTGCATCAAGAAATCGACGAGACCTATTTTACTTGAGAGGAAAGATCATATTTAAGTCCTTTGTACTCTTTCAATACGGCCTTAACAGAACCCACAGAAATCGGAGATTCGATCAATAAAGGAATGCGGTTATTATCATCAGACACGTAGACATTCATTTTGGATTGCTCGGTAAAAACATCTCCGACGATTACTTCCGGAGTAAACTTGATGGTATTGAATTTTCCCAAGCCTTTTACTCGCGTCGCGGCTTCTTTATTTTGATACCGGACTTTTAAGGGCCACACTTCCTTATCCATAAAAACCTGAATCGGAAATTCCTGACCAGATTGGTAATTTTCAAAATCAATATTTCGAGCATAATAAATCACTGATAATACATCGTGCATGCAATTGTCCAAATCAAATTCTCTGACAATCGCCTGGTCTTTGGTTTTTCCGCGGAGGCTGGTAATCTTCTGATTGTTTTGATCGAAGGTCATTTTATCAAATAAAGAGTAGCCTCCTTCTTTCACCTGACGGATAGAAAGCGAAGGCAAAAGATCTTCCTTATCACAATACACTTCATAATTATCTCGAACCTTAAAAGCCCAATCATAAGAAGTATAAGTTCTTCCTGCTGCGTTAAAATGATATTGTTGATCCTCGGTTTCAGTTACTTTAAAAACAACTTCTCCTGCGGGTATCCAAACAAAATTCCAATTGTAAAAAAGTTTATAAACCAGCTCTTCCCCACCCTGGAAGGTCGTATTAGACATATGGCAAGGGCCCTCTTGAATATTTTCTACAGGCTGTTCTGAGTCGACCGTATCTTGCAGTGGTGTTTCCCCAACAGCAGTAAACTCCGCCTTTGGCATCGCAAAGGCAGAAATCAAAACTAGAGTCAATACTCCAAACAACAAGGTTTTAATCATTATTTTTCTCATATCCTAATGATTTTAATACATTGATATTAAGCATAAATATCGTACCAATTAACGCTGGAACTATCAAATTTAGTATCCATAATCCAAAGGTCGCGGCCAAAATAGCGATCTCATTTGCACTATACATACCCCATACGAAAAGCGCCACTTCACTCCTGACAAACAGTCCCATCAATGGAGGTAAAGGGATACTCGTCTGCACCAAAAAGATAGTACTGATCCCAGCCAAACCCTCTAGCAGAGAAACTTCTATTCCAAAAAAGCGAATCAATAAGTAGTATTGCAATGCGTAAACCAGATAACGAGCGAGGGCATAAGCCAATGCAGTGGCTAGAATGGAAGTGGAATAAGATCGTAAAACTTTTACATGCTTAACGAAGCGTTTTAGCTTGTGGATATATGGCAATCGTTTGGCGATAGGAACAATCAGGTCGATATTGAAAAAGCAAAAAAGTAAGACAGCGATCAAAGTAAATCCCAGGAAAATGATAATCGGTAAAAAAAATGGATCCGTCAATTCGTGGATGACCGAAAAATAAATCAGCCCCATCATTCCCATTCCTAATAATGCCAATAGCTGGGCATAGCTTCCAACCAAGGTAGCGATGACTGCTTTCCAATTGTGCTCCGGTTTTACATAAAGTATCCTTCCTCCATATTCTCCAATTCTGTTGGGCGTAAAAATAGAAAGGGTTACTCCTGAGAATACGGCCTGATAAGCTTTCAAAAAAGGCAAAGGAGAAAAACCTTCAATTAGAATCCGCCATTTTTGAGTTTCGAAAGCCCAGTTGAGTGGCATCAAAAGTACAGCGGGGATCAGCCAAGGCAAGGTACTGGTTCCAAAATTATCGGAAAAAGCAGCCCAAAGGTTTTCAATATTTTCTCTGGCAATGATCTGGCGATAAATTACCCAGGCCAATAAAAGAAAGACGATCCCTTTAATCAACCAGTTGAGCTGGGTATTTTTTATCCAACTTCGCATGGTATTAGGTTTGATTTTTTTTGTGTGCTCAGCTTTCAATTATTGCGGCTTCGTTTGTGGTAATGATGACTTCATTTTTTTGTTCTTTAGTGCTGTTGAAAAAATAAAATCCTCTCTTGAGTTATTCAACCTTACTTAGAAAAAAAATTAAGGAAGTAAGTTATAAAAATGTTAGCTCTTTTAAACTAGCTTCTCCATAAAAAGGACACCAGAGACAAAACAAACAAATAATTTAAAAATATTTGTTTGTTTTAATCAATTACTATACCTTGCTGACTCAAGCTCTTAGCTGAAACCAAACCTTTGCACCATTGAGTCAAGAAAAGAATTATCGATTATTAGGCGTTGACCCTGGAACCAATATCCTGGGCTATGCCGTCATTGAAATTGTCAAAAAGCAACCAAAGTTGATTGACATGGGAGTGGTTAGTATGGTTCAGTTGAAAAACCATCAACTCAAATTGAAAAAAATATTTGAAGAGTTGCAAAAGATTATTGTCCAGCATCAACCCGAGCATATGGCGGTAGAAGCTCCTTTCTTTGGAAAGAATGTACAATCTATGCTTAAGCTCGGCCGAGCACAAGGAGTAGCCATTGCTGCTGCTATGACCAAGGGGCTGACTATTACAGAGTATTCTCCCAAGAAAATAAAATTGTCGATTACCGGCAATGGAAATGCTTCGAAAGAACAAGTGGCAGCGATGTTGAAAAGCATTTTAAAAGACCCTCTGGCAGGCCAAGGACTGGATGCTACCGATGCTTTGGCAACGGCCGTTTGTCATTTCTACCAATCGCAAAGTGTTTTTGGTGGTGGTAAAAAATACGGCAGTTGGGACAGTTTTATTTCTGACAATCCAGATCGAATTAAAAAGCCTTGAAGATTGATTCTTCAAGGCTTTTTAGTTTTCTGATTTGGGATATTTCCCTCTAAATTTTAGTTCGAATTTGAGTGGCGATCGCTGCCAATTCTTCTGTGGATAATTTCAATTTGGGTTTAGAAAAATCCATATCGGCCACTTGGTTCATTGGAATAAGATGTACATGAGCATGAGGTACTTCCAGACCAACTACTGCAACTCCAATCCTATTGCAAGGAATTACTGCTTCTACTGCCTTTGCGATTTTTTTTGAAAAAAGCATTAAGCCAGCTAGCAAGTCATCTTCCAGGTCGTAAAGATAATCAACTTCTTTTTTGGGGATCACCAAGGTATGTCCTTTGACAAGAGGGAACACATCCAAAAAAGCCAGATAATCATCGGTCTCAGCAATCTTATGGCAAGGAATTTCTCCCTTAACGATCTTAGTAAAGATACTTGACATGTTTAGCGAATTTCGATTTTTTTGACTTCAAAATTCATTTTACCACTAGGAGTTTCGACTACTGCAATTTCTCCTACTGCTTTTCCCAAAAGACCTTTACCAAGTGGCGAGGTCACAGAAATTTTCTTTGATTTCAAATCCGCTTCTGCTTCTGACACCAACTGATAGGTTACTTCTTTTTTGATCTTGCTATTCATAATCGTCACATGCGACAATACGACAACGTTAGAATTATCCAATTGGCTAGCATCTAAAACTCGCGCATTGGCCAAGCTTTTTTCTAGTTCATTGATTTTCAACTCGAGCATTCCTTGTGCATCTTTAGCAGCATCATATTCTGCATTTTCAGAAAGGTCTCCCTTCTCTCTTGCTTCTGCGATAGCCGCTGCCGCCTTTTGGCGCCCATTGGTTTTCATTTCGTCAAGTTCTGCATTGAGCCGATCAAAGCCCTCTTGCGTTAAATAAGTATATTTAGACATATCTACGTTTTAGCAATACAAAAATAGGTTGTAGCACTCGGTAAAGGCCCTTTAGGGTAAATTAAATCAGTAAGTTTTAATGATTTGATCAACAAATCTACCGTGAGAGTTATTGATTTGGAAGAGATTCACCGAGTAAATTTATATAAAGTCAAGAACGCCCTGACAAAATTTGTCGGGGCGTTCTTGACTTTAAAAATACTAATGTACAAAAAAAACTACCAAAAACAATGAGTTTTTGGATTTTTTCAATTGGTATGGACATTTAGAGATTCAGACGTACAGAAATATTATGACTTCCACCCCACAATTTAGTTTGGCGATAAGCGTAATCAATTCCCATTTTCATATCTCCTTCTTTCTGTACAGGAACGTTCACAGAAACACCTCCAGAAAGTCCAGTATAGATAGAAGCTAAGTTAGGATCAGAAGATCCAAACTCGTATTTGTACCCTCCACGGACAGCCAAAGCATTATTAAATCCGTACTCAAATCCACCACCAATCTGATCTTGAGAGAAAGAGTTGGCAGTAAAATTACCGAGGATAGATACTTTATTTTTTGGATTGATGATAAAATCATAACCTACACCAATGTTAAGCATAGAAGGCAACTCAAAACTTTGAGACCGTTGGAAGTAAGTAAGATCATATTTATCATTCCCTGGATTATTTGCATTTTCAGAAAGCCCTTGCCCTCTAAAAGTCATTCTTGATCCAACATTTCTAAGCGAGATTCCAAATTTGAAATTATCCTGAGGTCCAGTAACGTACTGAACACCAGCGTCAAATCCGGCAGCCAAAGCTCTAACTTCAGCTGTTCCTTCAGATACAACTCTAACAAGAAATCCTACAGAAATTTTGTTATCGAAGACGTAAGAATAACCAATTCCGATATTGTTTAGTGCTGGAGAAAAAGAAGCACCCGTACCTTCCGGTTGTGCATCCGTAGTGACAGCAATATCTCCAACATCAATCGCCATGATACTAACTCCAATAGAACCATTCTTAGAAATTTTACTAGCGAATCCGATGGAGTTGAGGCTAATACCTGTTCCTTCAAAATATCTAGTATGTCCAAAAACAAATTCTGTTTTATTTATTCTACCGATTCCGGCAGCATTGATGCGCATTGCTTCTACTCCATAAACAGAAGCAGTTGTCATTGCACTTAAACCCGAAGATCTTGCCCAAGGGTTCATCAACAATTGAGCGGCGCCGGCTTCTCCTTGTCTATCAGGATTTCCAGCTATGGCAAAATCTGCTAAAAGCATTAAAGTTGCCAAGACCAATATAGTGTACAATTTTTTAGTCATTGTAAAATTATTTTATGATTCTTTGAATTGACCTGAAGCAAAAGTTCAAGTCTTTTTTTGTGATGTCCCGGACTCTCTGTTTAAAGAAGAGCCCGGGATAATCAACAAATTATTACAATCCTGATGGATCAAACTGCCGTTGTACAGCAAAGAACTTCAAGACTCTTTCTCCTTTCCCTTCCACAGCAACATGGATAAGGTAAGTACCACTTGCGATAGAGATTCCACTTCTGTTTTTCAAATCCCATTCAAGTGCTGGAGCAATTTGGCTGGAATTGATTCCTGATCCAAAAGGAGCTCCTTTCTCTTCGTTCCGATCATACTGTCGGATAAAGCGACCATCTAAAGAATAGATCGAAACCGTACACTTCGCTGGAAGGTTAGTGATTTTCACGGTATTGGTAAACTGTGAACTTTCATAAACAGCATATCCATAATATGGATTTGGTACCACATTGATTTGATCTAACTCTTCATCATATTCATCTTGAGTAAGCAATTCCTCTGCTGCTACTCCTTCAAAAGAAAATTCATAAGCAGGGTGACCACTATTTGATGTTTTCACATTTGAAGTTCCATAAGCATTATCTACTCTCAATTTGAAAGTGATGTCATTTGGAATCAGTCCAGTTCCACCATTTCCTAATGGCGTCAACTCTACTCCACTAGGTAGGATCGGCATACAGTTCCAAGTGATATTAAGTACCTGGTCTCGCTTATCAGCAGAAGAACCTGAAATCAAAGCATCGTAGATGGCTTCACATTCGTCATAAGGCTCTCGAGTAACATAGATAAAGTGTTGTCCTCCCAAAATATATGGATATAGATCTCTATCATTTCCGTCTGTATCAATCTCTATAAACTGGTCAGAAGTAGGATTCCAAAGCATATCTCGTCCAATACCTACACCACCATTAGAAGGAATCAAATCACAGAATTCTTTTAAGTCATCTTCAAGAGCTTCACAATCGTAAGAAGAATTTTCTCCAAAGAAGATATTCAATCGTTCTCCTGTTTCTACATCAATAGCATAACCAGGGAACCAACCCATACCAGGGCGATCAGAACCATCTGGATCAGGAAGTCCGTTACCATCTGCATCATTCTTTCCAACAGATGGAGCCTGTCTTATGTCAAACATTTCAGGATCGAAATCAAATTCGCTAGGAAGCGTTTGAGTAGGCTTTCCAGAATCTTCCCAAAATCCTTCCGCTGAAGTTTCGATGACGATACATCTACTCCAAAGTGATTTATCTTGAGTAAGAACCACATTTACATTATTCAGATCTCCAAGGCTCATAGAGCTTCTTGACTGTGTATTTCTATTTTCGTTGTCCCAACCCGGAGAGATTAAAAAGTTTCCGTCTAAGGATCTAAAGTGATCGGTTAAAACATAAGGCTGCCAGTAAGAAGGAGTCATACTCTCCGCAAAGTCAGCAGCAGGGTCTCTACCATTATCAATTTCCCCTCCAGCAGTTTTTATCCAATCAAAAGGTCGAGGTACTCCATTCGCAGGAACTGCTGCAAACCATTCTTCCCCTTCAGGGTTAGCATAGCTTACTTCTATACCTAATGCACCATTCCCTTCCTGGAAATCACCAGCCTCTGGAGTTTGTGCTAAGGAGATAGAAAATCCATATTCTCCTAATACTTGTTCGTTGAGAGAACGAATAGATTTATCCGATACAACGACTTCATTATTGTCAAGGTTAATTAATTCCCAAGTAGCATCAGAGCTAAGGAAATCATCATCCATGTTACTGTCTTTAACTAAGAGTCTGTATTTACCATTTTTGACTTCTAAAGGATTGACAACAGAAACATTGATAGGACCTTGTCCTAATTTGTAATCTATTCTACCATCGAAATCAGGAGATAAAATTCGGCTAATTGACTCATCGGTAACTTCAAGGAAATTTCCACCAGCACCAGCACCATCAATTCTAGTAATCATTGGACCGTCACCGTATGCAGAGTTAAGTCTAACATCAGTAATTGGTCGTGGAGTTACTTTGTATTGTTCGATAAAACGGCTACTAGAAATATAAGGTCTAGATTGTCCTTGAATATCTTCCCGTTGGTCAAAAGTTTTCCACTCATTGTAACCATAAGCCAAAACCGTAAAGTAGTAATCTCTATGATTGATCAATGGATCTCCAGAAGAGTATTGATCTGTTTCGATTTTGAAAGTATGTCTAATCCCTTCATCAGCTCCATTAACTCTTTCAACAGGCACAAAAATCGACACTGGTTCTCCAGGGATATCTGCATTTGGATTAGGAACTTCTTCCCAGTTGAATATAGACTCAATACCATTTTTGACATCTACTTGTGCTACTAAACGAGCTTGATCTGGATCATTATAGTCGTTAGGAGTATTCGCATCTGGCAATTGGTACAATTGGTAACCTTCGAAAATGTAAGAATAAAGTGTATCACCAACTTCACCCGGAGATCTTAAATCTTTTTCGAAATACTCTTCATTAAAGTTATTTCTAAGTGGTTTAGGATCTGGATTAGAAAGAATAGCAATTACTTCTTTGTCCAATTCTACCCAATCTACTTTTGGTGCATCTGGACCAATAGTACGTTCAAAACAGTTGTCAAACAAAGACTGAGCAATATCATCCGCTTGGAAGAAACGAGTCATATCAGGACATGGGTAAGGCATACTTGGCACCCAAACCACTCCTACGATCAACTCATTAATTGCACCTGGCAAAAGCGTAAAAGGACCAGAAGCCTGGATTGTCCGGCGATCACCGTTTCCTAAGTTTTCACCACACATGTTCCAACCTGATGCATCAGATGGTTCTTCGGTAAAAGCATAGTCAATAAACTCAGTAGAAGTTGGGCTATACCCACTACCACCATAAGTAAACTTCGTACCATCTCTCCAAGAACCAGAAAGGTAACGATAGTATTCTCCGGCTTCCTGAGGATCAACCATTGCATTATTCGGTTGATAAGCAGGACTATCATAGTAAGTAAAAGAAGACATTCCAAGT
>CALLVY010000678.1 GCA_938015925.1 uncultured Saprospiraceae bacterium | reverse complement strand
TTATTGAATTTTTAATAATCGCTTTAGGTTAACTATAGAGAAATCAAAAATTTTCTAGTTCTTTTATTTCTAAAACCGCTTTTTTGAATTGATCTCCGCGATCTATATAATTGCGAAACAAATCAAAACTGGCGCAAGCGGGAGACAATAAAACAGCATCTCCTGTTTCCGCTTTTTCTCTGGCGCGATGTACCGCTTCGGCTGCACTTTGAGTTTCTATTATTGGAATATCCAAACTGGAATAAACCGCTAATAATTTCCGGTTGTCAAGTCCGAGGCAGATGATCGCTTTTACCTTTTCTCTGACCAATTGGTCGAGTGGTGTATAATCATTTCCCTTATCGGTACCGCCTACAATCCACACCACTGGTTTTTCCATAGAAGCCAAAGCATAAAAAACGGCATCTACATTAGTGGCCTTACTGTCATTGATGTACTCAATGCCTTCCTGTGTCGCTACAACTTCTAGTCGGTGCGGTGAATTTTCAAAAGTATCGAGTCCTTTTTGAATCGCTTCCGGAGAAGCACCGACGGCTAGTGCTGCTTGAATGGCACAGTAAGCATTGAAACGGTTATGCGGCCCCTTTAGGCTACATTGGCTCATATCAAATCGATTCTTTTCATCAATTATCAACCAGGGATTTTGGTAGTAAGTCCCTCCTACTGGTTGACATTTTTGCGGAAGTTTTTGTTGCTCCAAATAGGAACGCATGTTTTCATCTTCTGCATTATAAATAAAAAGATCGGCTGCATTTTGATTTTCAATAATCCGGAATTTTGACCGGATGTAATTTTCCATTTTATTATCGTATCGATCCAGATGATCTGGAGTGATATTGAGTAAGATGGCAATATTCGGATGGAATACTTTTATTCCGTCCAATTGAAAACTACTCAGTTCTAATACATAAAAATCTGTTGGATTTTCAGCGATCAGTTTGGCAAAACTAAAGCCGACATTACCTCCAATACCTACCGAGAACCCTGCCGTATGTAGCAAGTGATAAGTGAGGTTTGTAGTGGTCGTTTTCCCATTACTGCCGGTGATTCCAATCACGGTAGCATTAGTCTGTTTGGCTGCAAATTCGATTTCAGAAATCACGGGTATCCCAGCTTTTAATAAATCCTGAATCAGTTTTATCTGATCGGGAATGCCTGGACTTTTAATGACTTCGTCTGCTGCAAAAATGCGCTCTAGTGTATGTTTATTTTCCTCGAAAGGAATTTTTTTTGCTTCTAATTCATTGCGATACTTCTGGTTGATGGTCCCCTTTTCTGACACAAAAACCTGATACCCCAGTTGCTTCGCCAAAATGGCTGCCCCGGTTCCGCTTTCGCCAGCACCTAGTATTACAATGTTCATCATTCTTCAGATTCAGATTATAAATCGTTCTGGTTTTCACCAGTGAATTGGCCTAATCTTTAGCCAATACTTCCCTATCTAACTTTAAGGGTAATTAAGGTCAACACCGCCAGTAAAATCGTAACGATCCAAAAACGAGTTACAATTTTCGCTTCCGGCATCCCTTGTTTTTGATAATGGTGATGCAATGGGGACATTAAAAATACGCGCTGTCCTTCTCCATATTTACGCTTGGTATATTTAAAATAAGATACCTGAATCATGACCGAAAGGGTCTCCATCAAAAGCACTCCACAAAGCACAGGTATCAATAATTCTTTTCTAATCAAAATAGCAATGGCGGCAATAATACCTCCTAAAGTAAGACTCCCCGTGTCGCCCATAAATATTTGAGCGGGAAAGGAATTATACCATAAAAACCCAATACAAGCTCCGAGAAAACAAGCCATAAAAACGACGAGTTCTCCTGTGCCTGGCAGGTAGAGAATATTGAGATAGTCTGCCGCAATAATATTTCCGGAAACGTAGGCCAGGATACCCAACACTGCTCCGATGATCGCACAAACTCCTGTTGCTAATCCATCCAAACCATCTGTCAAATTTGCAGCATTAGAAACCGCAGACACTACGATGATTACAAAAGGGATAAACACAATCCAGACAAAACTTCCAGCATTGTCTCCTAAAAACCCCAGGACCTTACTGTAATCAAATTCTCGATTTTTAAAGAAAGGGACATTCGTTAATGTCGTCTTTACACGAGCTATTCTTCCCGCTTTCTCTTCTGATTCAAAAGAGCTAATTACTTCGTAACCATTTGTGACCGCTTTGGTGTAATCCATCTGTACCACGATATCGTCATTCACCAACATGGTGCATCCTATGATAATTCCGAGCACTACTTGCCCAAGGATTTTAAACTTTCCACTGAGCCCTGCTTTGTCTTTCTTGAAGACCTTGATGTAGTCATCAATAAATCCAATGATCCCCATCCAAAGGGTCGCCAATAACATCAGTATAATGTAGATGTTGTGCAATTTGGCAACGAGTAAACAAGGAATAATAATCGCCATGATGATAATCACACCACCCATGGTCGGGGTTCCTTGCTTGGCCAATTGGCCTTCGAGTCCCAGGTCTCTTACGGTCTCGCCTATTTGTTGCTTTTGCAACCAGCGAATAATATTCCCACCAAATACCATTGAAATCAAAAGAGAGAAGATGACCGCCAATCCTGCTCGGAAAGTGATAAAGTCAAACAATCTCATCCAACTAATTTCTTCTAAATACTGAGCGAGGTAGTAAAGCATACTTTTGTTTTCGGTTAAATTTTCCCTTCTAACCGATGGTGTTAAATGTTTATGGTTCTTTGATCCATTCCATCTTCCTGGAATGATCTATACTTTGAATCACTCTTCTTTTTCATTTTAAAAGGTGCAGCAGCAGATAGGTTTTGAAGCCATATCTGCTGGCTGCAAGCCGTAAAAATGAATCTGAGAATGATAATAGTTGCAAACTGTTTATTCTGTTTAAAAAATAAATCCTCTTTTGAGTTTTACATATAATTCAAAACCTCCTCCTTTTCAAGTCGTTCGGTATTTAAATTATATGAAAAACATCGGATTAATTTTTTCAACGGTCTAGTGCTGGTTAAGAAACTAATACCTAAGTCAAGTTCAACTCTTCAAGGAGTACTTTTTTGTCATCGAAAGGATGCTTGACTTTATTGATCTCTTGGTATTTTTCATGGCCTTTGCCAGCTACCAATATTATGTCTCCGTTTTTAGCCAAACGGCAGGCTGTTCTTATGGCTTGTAAGCGATTGCTAATGCGCAAGACTTTTTGCGTTGCGCTAGCAGGGACGCCTTTTTCCATTTCATCCAAAATCACTTCAGGATCTTCTGTCCTTGGATTATCGGAAGTCAGGATTATATGATTACTCCGTTCGCAAGCGACTTGGGCCATAATTGGTCGCTTGGTTTTATCTCGATCTCCTCCGCATCCGACTACTGTAATCACTTGTTCTTTTCCGGTTTTCAAATCATCAATGGTTTTCAATACCTTTTCCAAGGCATCCGGGGTGTGGGCATAATCTACAATGGCCACAATTTTTCTTTCGGCATCTACGACATAATCAAATCGTCCTTCTGCGGATTGGACTTGACTCAATTTGGTCAGCACTTCCAATTTATCCATTCCCATTAGGATCGCAGTTCCATACACTGCCAAAAGGTTATAAGCATTAAATTCTCCGATGAGGCGACCAAAAAATTCTACGCCATCGAGTTCGAGGTGAAGGCCACTAAGGCCATTGTCCAGAATTTTTGCTTTAAAATCGGTTAGCGTCCGAAGGCTATAGCCTTTTTTCCGCGCCTTGGTATTCTGAACCATCACCCCTCCTCTTTTATCATCGAGATTGGTCAGTGCAAAAGCATTGGCCGGTAAATCATCGAAGAATATTTTCTTGGTTTCCAAATATGCTTTGAAGGTTTTATGGTAATTCAAATGGTCATGTGAGAGGTTGGTAAAAACCCCGCCGGCATATTCTATTCCGGCAATTCTTCCTTGATGAATCGCATGCGAACTCACTTCCATAAAAGCAAAATCACATCCAGCGTCTACCATTTCCCTGAGCAGGCCATTAAGTGCTACTGCATCGGGCGTGGTAAATTCGGATGGCAAAACGGCTTGTCCAATTTTATTTTCCACAGTAGAAAGCAAACCTGTTTTGTAGCCCAAGTCCGAAAAGAGTTGGTGCAACAAGGTTGCGGTAGTGGTTTTTCCATTGGTCCCGGTAATGCCGATCAATTGAATGTCTTTGGAAGGGTGCCCGTAAAAATTGCAGGCTGCTCGACCTAGACTTTCAGAAGAATTTTTGACTTCAATAAAAACTACCTCTTTTGGTAGTTCGTTTGGTTTTTCTTCGGCCATGATAGCAGCGGCTCCTTTTTGGATCGCTGCCTCAATAAACCGATGTCCATCTACTTGAGTTCCGCGTACGGCGACAAACAAACTACCCGATTCCACTTTTCGGGAGTCAAAATCAATTTGGCGAATACGAATATCCGGATTTCCATAAATTGATTTTACGGGTAGTTTGTCAAGAATGTCGCTTAGTTGTACCACTGAT
>CALLVY010000677.1 GCA_938015925.1 uncultured Saprospiraceae bacterium | reverse complement strand
ATTATTAATTTTCAACAAAACTATTGGCAAAAGGAACCGAAAGAAAGTTTTTAGATTGAGCATTATTTGTCTGTCCATTGAAATCTCCTCAATTAAGCGAAGGAAAAAATTTCTTTGAAAGGATGGAGCTAGGTGGGGAGTTTGTTTTTCTTAGGAATGTTTATCGAAGAGGGGAGACACTACTTAGATTCACTGACTACCGATAGATCGTAGCAAACAGTATTTTTTCATAGGAAAGGTAGATTCCAACAAGCTTCAGACCACAAATAAAAGCAAGAATAAACTCTAAGTAAGAGAGCAGAATTATTTTGCCATTAAAATGGGATGAGTTTCAGGTTTAGTCGAGGCATGAACAAGTGCAAACTTGTGAACCGCAATGCGGACGGGTAGCCAAGGCGATGCCTGAGCATCGGCGAGGCTTTTTAACGAAGAATAAGCTTGAAAATCGCTCATTTTAATAAGTACATTAATTTGCTCTCTTACTTATTGTCGATAGCCTTACCTTTTTCTGCGCTTAATTTCCTATATTTATAAGAACTTGTTCAAAAGAAAAACCGAATCAATCAGCAATCTATTTTTGAATAACACAACTATTAATTAGCTATTAAAACCTCCCCAATTGAAAAAGAAAACTACCCTCGCCCTAATTGTACTGTTAAGCTTTTCCATAAATTTACTTTTTGCCCAAAGCAATCCTTATCTAATTGGAAGCACCAACCAGTCCTTTATCCCTACAGAAAAGACGGCTAAAGATTTATTGCCACCCGCTAATCCCAATCAGTATTTTGATGGAAAATATTTTAAACTCATTCAGTTTTACAAGATCCCAAGTACGGATCAGCAGCGAGATATGCAACTCAAAGGAATGCAACTCGTGGATTATCTTCCGGGGCGAGCCTACTTTGCGGTCATTGAAAAAGATTTCGATTTTGCCCCTTTTCAAAGTGGTATACGAGCGCTTTTGGATTTGGATCAAGGGTTTAAATTGGAATCAGAAATCTTTCACAAGGGGATCCCTTTGCATGCATTTGAAGAAAACAAAACCTACCTTAATTTAATCGTCAGTTACTATGATGGTTT
Organism: uncultured Saprospiraceae bacterium; assembly: GCA_938015925.1. Lineage (GTDB taxonomy): Bacteria > Bacteroidota > Bacteroidia > Chitinophagales > Saprospiraceae > CALLVY01. The sequence goes on along the minus strand of CALLVY010000677.1, from coordinate 7,403 downwards.
AGAAGTTGCGGAAGTCCTTAATGCCTTTCGAGAACTTGGCGAAATCCGAGAACACCTAACTTATGCTCGGCAGATTCATTTGCAAATTAAAGCAGAAAAATTTAACCAAATCGTATTGGCTCCTTTTGTTCAATTTGTAGGCGTTCCTGATGTTGATCCGGAATTAGAAGCCGTCTATTGGCAAGGAAACGGTAGAGGTAATTTTTTAAGCTCTGGGCATAATGGTTTAAATTTCAATGGAGATGGCGTGACGATTTGTGTTGCGGAAAGTGGAACCATTGATTTCCAAAACTTAAACTATAAAGGAAGATCCACAGAACTGTCGAGTGGCAATAATGGTGGCCATAAAGTAGGCGTTGCTAGTCGTCAGGCAGGAGGGGGAAATACACGACCCACTGATCGCGGTGTGGCTTGGGGTTCCGGTCTTGTTTCTGCTTCAGGAACAAGTTATGATACTTACTTCAATAATAATAATGTTCGCTTTACCAATCATTCCTATGGCTATGGAGTAGGAGGAGGTTATAATTCTGGTGCTCGAAGTCGTGATTTATTTGTGACGAATTATCCAGAAGGTTCTGTACTATATTCTGCTGGAAATAGAGGCAGCTCTACGGGCTATGCGCCCTATTCCTTTTCCGGTTGGGGAAACATTACCGGAGCGACGAAGCAAGGGAAAAATTATTTCGCTTGTGCCAGTGTCGATCGCCATGATGCCCCTCGCTCATTTTCGAGTCTTGGCCCCGCTTACGATGGCCGAATTTTTCCTCAAATTGCCATTGAAGGCGCAGGCGGAACTTCGCATGCAGCACCAAAAACAACAGGCTCCATGGCCGTTTTATCTGAAGTCTATTCCAGCTACAATGGTACCGAAGCTCCTTCTTCTTTACTCAAAGCAGTGCTCTTAAATACTGCTGATGATATTCACAATGCAGGACCTGATTTTAAAACAGGTTATGGTCGAGTCAATCTACGCCGTGCCCATAGGCTGATTGAAGCCAATCAAATCATAACGGCCTCTATTTCCAATGGTGAAAATAATCAACATGTGATAACTATTCCTGCCAATATGGGGCAATTAAAAGTATTGGTTTATTGGAGAGATGTGGCTGCTTCCGTCAATGCGAATCCAGGCTTGGTCAATGACCTTGATATCGTATTGACCGACCCTGTCGCAGTCGACTTTTTACCTTGGGTGCTCAACCATACTCCTGACCCCACTTTGCTCAATAATCCTGCAACCCGTGGAGTAGATCACTTAAACAATATGGAACAAGTAAGCATCGCTAATCCTGCGGCAGGTGCCTATAGTTTGAATGTCAATGGATTTAATATTCCGACCGGCCCACAAGAGTATTTTGTCGTCTATGAATTTGTACCAAGAGAATTACAAATCACTTATCCGATTAATAATGATCGGATGACTCCAGGAACTAGTGAGGTGATTTACTGGGATAGTTATACAGGATCCAATTCTAATTTTATTTTGGAATATCAGTTGGATGGGGGAGCGTGGAATCCTATCGCAACAGTGGACGCCAACCTTAGATCGCACACTTGGACACCTCCAGCTTTAACCGGTGTTAAAGCGATAAAAGTAAGAGTAACGCAAGATCAAATATCTAGTGAAAGTGCCAATGGTTTTGTTGGAAATAAACCAGGAGGCATTCACGTAGACTGGAATTGCGGAAGTACCATAAAACTGGATTGGTCGGATGTAAATGGAGCGACCGATTATGCGGTATACCAATTAGGAGCCAAATATATGGAACCGGTGACCAGCAATATTAGCTTCGATGGTTCCTCCGCAACGCTCTCTACCATTGATGTCAACGAGACTCAGTTATTTGCAGTGGCCGCTGTCGAAAATGGAAAAGAAGCTTTGCGAAGCGATGGCTTTTTCTACTTTCCTGATCCAGCCGAAAATTTTACAGTGACGACTTCCAGCACTACCGCTTCCTGTATTCCGGGGGCTGATGGAACCGCTACGGTTACTCCTAATCTTTCCTCCACCTACACTTACGCCTGGTCTAACGGCGGATCTACTTCAACGATTAGCGGATTAAACCCCGGAACTTATACGGTGACCGTTACGAACCTCGGAAACTGTACCAATACTAAATCAATCACCGTAGCTCCAGTAAATGCAGGTGCTTCTTGTGACGATGGAAATGCCGCAACGGCCAATGATATTTTTGATGGAAATTGTAATTGTGTAGGAACGCCAATTGATATTGGTTGTGGTGTTGGAATTAATTACGTTAATATTGCCACCGGCAAACCGACCTCGCAAATTACCACGAGTATGGGAGGCGTTTCTTCTCGAGCGGTGGATGGAAATACGGATGGAGATTTCGCAAATAATTCCGTCACCCTTACGGACAATACGAGTAATTTCCATTGGTGGGAAGTCGATTTAGGAAACGAAGAATACATCAATGCCCTTAACCTGTGGGAACGAACGGATGCGGCTACGGATCTGCTCAAGAATTTTTACGTCTTTGTTTCTTCTACGCCTTTTACCACGAATGATTTTACCATTCTTTCATTAGACCCCAATATTTGGAATAGCTTTTCTACTGCTTCCCCAGATCCGGATATGACTATTTCCGTGGATGTACCTGGCCGATATATAAGAGTTCAGATGAGCACCAATGATCTTTTAAGTTTAGCGGAAGTAGAAGTGATGGTTTGTCCTCCTAGTCCTCTTCCGGTAGAGTTGACTCATTTTTCAGTCAAAAAATATACGAAGTCCAGCGCTCAATTAAAATGGTTGACTTCCTCTGAATTAAACAATAGAGGTTTTCATATTGAAAGAAGTAAGGACGCCATCACTTGGAATCGTATTGCTTATGTAGCAGCTAAAGCAAATCCTGGCCTGCAAAATAAATATGACTTGATTGATCAGGAAGTGAATAAGGGGTGGAATTATTATCGACTGGCGCAGGAAGATTTGGATGGAACGATTACGCACAGTACGATCCAAATTGTTTTCTTCGATCAAATGGAGCTCGCTATTTTTCCTAATCCAACTAGCGATCAGGTGAACATTGTTTTGGGCAACTGGAAAAAGGTAAAGCGTACTTCTTTTGAAGTGTATAATGCCTTAGGACAACTCATTCATCGCCAAGCGATTGACTCCGATCGAACGGTTTTTGATTTGACCGATTACCCTGCGGGGACTTATTCCGTTCGGGTTGATGTTGGAGGAGAATGGTCGTATCAATTGATTGTAAAGGAATAAGAAGCTAAGGGTCGTGAAATATTGGAGGTTTTCCGCGCGCGAGTAGGATTATAATGGCCTTGATAGAAAAAAAAGAACTCAAGCTTGGTGAATGCCCGCTCGGATTTTTCAGTAACTTAACTCCGATATATTGGGGACGATTTTTTAGAAATAAAAGAAGACAAGCCTCGGCAATTCTAGTAAAATAAGAAAATGGATTTTGAATGAAAATTTGAAATCCATTTTTTTATTTTAAGGAAGGAGGAAGATGGGACATATAAGAAAAGGCGAATATGTAAGAAGGAATCGTAATTGATTTGTTGGGTAGAGAGGTTTTGTTTATAAAGAAGGTCTTTCAAAAATAATTTTGCTAAATTTGCAAATTATTGCCCCCAAAGTATTTTTAAATACAAATTTACGCCTCCCATAAATAGCAGGAATGACTCATCCATCAATTTCAAAACAACTACTTAGTAGTGCTGTTAATGATACCGTTACGGGGATTGTTATCTCGGATTACAACTTGCCGGACATGCCTTTGATTTACGTGAATCCTGCTTTTGAGGATTTAACGGGCTATACTGCTAAGGATATCCTAGGTAAGAATTGCCGTTTTTTGCAAGGTGATAAGACGGACCAAAAAGAAGTGGATAAGATCAGGGCAGCTATAAAGGAAGGGACCTCTTGTACGGTGACAATCTTAAACTATAAGAAGGATGGAACCGAATTCTGGAGTGAACTATCGATATCTCCAGTAAGAGATAGCGATAATCGAATGACTCATTTTATTGGGATTCAAAAAGAAGTTACTTCAAAGGTACAGGCTTTACAGGATTTGGTAAAGGCTAAAGAAAGAGCAGAGGAAGCCACTTTACACAAGACCAATTTTTTAAATACGATTAGTCATGAGTTGAGAACACCACTTACGGTGATGTTGGGCAACCTACCTCTGTTGACCGATATTGACGATATTCCAAGCCCTGAAGAAATAGTGGAGATCGCAAATGATGTTGAAGAATCCGGTAAGTATCTTCTACAGCTAATTAATGAGCTTTTGGATATTTCCAGAATTGAACAAAACCGTCTGCCTCTTTTTCCTGTTCCTGTGAATATTAAGGGCATCACGGAAGAGGCCATTCATTCTTTAAGTAAGCTTGCAAAGGAAAAGGGAATTGAATTGGTATCGGAAATCAAAGATTTTAATGTAGTCATCGATCCAATTCGGTTAAAGCAGATTTTATTCAACATTATAGGGAATGCCATAAAGTTTACGGATAAAGGATCTGTGACGGTTCAGGTTTTTCCTCAAAATGACCGTGGGTTTATTAAGGTCATAGATACTGGTGCTGGAATAAAACCAGAATTTATCCCTTCTCTTTTTGAAGTATTTCGCCAGGAAAATTCTACCGCCACGCGTAGTAAGAGTGGCTCCGGATTAGGACTTGCCATCACTAAGAAATTAGTTGAACTGCAAAATGGAGAAATTCAAATTGAAAGTGAACTTTCAAAAGGGTCTACCTTTACGGTCATTTTTCCGATTTAATATTAAAACACCATTGCTCTAAAATTAGATTGGTCGAAATGGAACAACAGTTAATTTTAATTATTGATGATGAGCTAAAGATTTCCCGCATGCTCGGGCGTCGTTTGAAAAAAGCGGGGTATAAGTTTTTAGTTGCAAATAATGGGGGAGATGGAATTCAGCAAGCGATGTCATTGCAACCTGATTTAATTCTTTTAGATATTCATATGCCTGATCTAGATGGCTTTGAAGTTATTCGAATCTTAAGAGCAAAAGGGTATACGGGTAAGGTCTCGGCTTGTTCGGCTTCTGTTTCTGTAAAAGATTCAAATTTAACCATAGATGCAGGCTGCGATTATTTTATAAGCAAGCCCATTGACTCGAATTTTGAACAAACGATTGCAAATATTTTAACGAATACTAAATGAGAACTCTTTTATTTATCGATGATCATGCTTCTATTCTTCAAATGTTGAAAAGGCGATTTGAGAAGTTAGACTATAAAGTATTTACAGCTATAAACATTAGAGAAGCGACGGTGGTTTTAGCTAAGGAGCCTGTAGATTTGATTGTGGTAGATTATATGATGCCTGATGCAAGTGGGTTGGATTTTATACAAAGCCACAAAGAGTTGGATATCCCAATCATGATGATGACTGCTCATAGTTCAATCAGTCTGGCCATTGAATTTCTGAAAAACGGGGGCACGGATTACGTTGAAAAACCTATTGATGTTGAAATATTAAACATAAAAATCGATCGTGCGATAAAGCAAAATGATCTTTTGAAAAGTCAAAAAGCGGCTCGCCAAAAAGCAGAAGATGAACTTAGAATTACGAATAAATCACTCCTGATAAAAGCGCATAACCTGGAATTGGCAAATAAACATCTCAATACATTTGCCTCTTCGATTTCGCATGATCTTCGCGCTCCACTTCGTCAGATATTATCATTTATTGGATTACTAAAAAGGAAAAATATTGACGTTTTGGATTCTTCTAGTAAAGAATATTTTGACTTCATTGCCCAGGCTGCAATGAAAATGGAAAATCTGATAGAAGGTTTGTTGGCCTTTTCAAAAAATAGCGGTAAAGAACTCAATGTCGAATTGATTTCTTTAAAACCTTTTCTGGAGCAAATAGTTGGTCAAATGACGATTGACAATACCTCTTCTCTTCAGTTTGAATGGGGGACTTTACCTGGAAGTGTTTATGCCGATAAGTTGTTGTTGGAACAAGTCTTTATCAACCTGATTGGAAACGCGATTAAATATTCATCTAAAAGAAGCCAACCGATAATTAAAATTGATTCATTGGAAGAGGCGGAGCGGTTTATCATTTCCATTGCAGATAACGGTGTCGGTTTCGATATGAAATATGCAGATAAATTGTTTACCATTTTTAATCGACTGCATTCTGAAAATGAATTTGAAGGTACTGGTATCGGGCTTGCTTTTGTGAAAAACATCATAGAAAAACACCATGGTGATATCTGGACGAAAGCTAAGATTGACGAAGGAGCAACCTTCTATTTCTCCTTACCAAAACGAAGTATATTGCTGACTCCTAATGATGAACCTACGCTCAATTAATATTGAATTAGAAGAAAAATAATCCCCTGGCCTAGCTCTTCAAAGAAATAAAATATCCCCGCTTCTCCAGCTCGGTGAATGCTCCCGCATTCCAAGCGCAGATCATTTGACTGCTGTCCACTGAAGCATCTTTCAACTAAAAACCCAAAATCGGAGCATTGCTTATACTGAAGTAGGCGCTAAATCTAGCGCTTCAATTGTGGTTGGATTGGAAGTGTTTTTTGAATCTTGGTCTTTTTGAATCGTCAATTGAATCGTCGTTCCTACACCAATCGTAGATTCCACCACTTCAATTTTACCATTTAATTTCAAGGCCATTTTATGGCAAATAGCAAGTCCCAAACCAGATCCTTGGTAAGCTTTTCTATTGTGCAGTCGTTTGAACATGGTAAAGATTTTATCAAAATAAACCTCCTGTATACCTATTCCATTGTCTTTAATGATGATGGAATATTCTTTCTCTTTTTCTTCCACGGAAATACGAATAGTAGGCTGAACAGAATCATTGAACTTAATTCCATTCTCTATAAGATTTTTTAAGATAACAGAAACCCCAACTTTAGAAGAGTAGATTTCCTGTAGTCCATCTTCGATGATTAATACATTGTTTTTTTCAATAAGTTGATGATTGATACTTATAAATTCTGAGATTATTTCCACCAAATTGATTTGCTCTTTTTTTATCGTTAATTGGGTCGAAGATTGAAATTCAGCAATGCCATCAAGTAAGAAATTCAGTTGATTACCCGCTATGGTTATGAAATTTGAAAATTCTTGTATCTGCTCCTGCTGACCTGTTTTACTATAAATTAGATTGGAAAAACTAACGATAGACCGGATCGGTTCTCTAAGGTTATGGGATAAGATAAAATTGAATTGTTCCAACTCTTCGTTCTTACTCGTTAAGACATTATTGAGTTGGGATAAAGCATGGGTCTTCTTTTCTACCTCTTTTTTTAATTGCTTACTAAATCTATCTTTTCGTCGGAACCTAAAATAATAAAAGAAGAACATCACAGAAAGCAATCCAATGACGAGTGCAGAAACTGCAAAATAAACGGCCTGCTGTT
>CALLVY010000676.1 GCA_938015925.1 uncultured Saprospiraceae bacterium | reverse complement strand
TCCGGTGATTCGAGAACGTTTGAATGCCCAGCATACTTTTGTCCATCCAGAAGATGATCGCATTGCGGGGCTTAGTCATTTACTTTGGACGGGTGCCTGCCTGAGCCCGGATGCTGATGCACGCAATGCTGTTTTTTATGGCGACAAAGCCATTGATCGTTCTCCTTGCGGAACGGGTACTTCTGCTCGGATGGCACAATGGGCGGCAAAAGGAAAACTCAAAAAAGGCGATCAATTTATACACGAAAGCATCATTGGTAGCACCTTCATTGGTCGGGTAGAGGATACCGCTAAGGTGGGAGATTTTGAGGCGATTATTCCGAGCATTGAAGGCTGGGCAAAAATCACGGGCTATAATAATATCATCATTGACGACGATGATCCTTATGCTCACGGATTTCAGGTTATCTAGACTCTTTAATAAACCTATATGAAAACCATAATCATTGGCGGCGGCGTTATCGGTTTGGCTTGTGCTTACTTTCTGCAAAAAGAAGGGCATGAAGTAAGTGTGATTGATAAAGGAGATATTTCCAGTGGTTGTTCTTATGGGAATGCTGGAATGATTACGCCGAGTCATTTTATTCCATTGGCAGCTCCTGGGATGATTGCCAAAGGAATTCGTTGGATGTTTGATCCAGAAAGTCCTTTTTACATCAAGCCTCGCTTTGACCGAGCACTTCTTTCCTGGGCTTGGAAATTCTATAAAGCCTCTTCTCAAAAACAAATGCAAAGGGCGATGCCTGTCCTGCGAGACCTCAATGTCCTAAGTAAAAAATTATATCAAGATTGGGAAAGCGAAATGGATTTTCCATTTGGGCTTACGCAAAAAGGTTTGCTAATGCTTTGCCGAGAACAACACAGCCTGGAAGAAGAAAATCACACCGCCAAACTGGCCAATCAAATTGGCGTCAAAGCAGAAACACTTTCGGTCGAAGCACTTCGAAAAATGGAACCAGGAATTTCTGAGGACATTATTGGTGGCGTTTATTTTCCTGATGATGCCTATCTTTCTCCCAGTTTATTATTGGCAGGTTTGAAAAAAAATTTGCAGCAGGATGGTGTAGATTTTCACCCTAATACAGAAGTCCTTGACTTCGAAAAAAGCAATGGACAAATCAACGCATTAGTCACCGACAAAGGTCGCTTCGCTGCTTCGGAAATTATTATCGCGGCTGGTTCCTGGTCGCCTTTTTTGACTAAAAAACTGGGCTTGTCTTTACCTTTGCAAGCAGGAAAAGGCTACAGCCTTACTTTGGATCAAGCACCTGCTTTACTCCAACATGCCGCTATCCTTACCGAAGCCAAAGTAGCCGTAACTCCCCTCGGCGACCAAATGCGTTTTGGTGGAACCATGGAGATTGCCGGAATCAATCACCGCATCAATCAGGCTCGAGTAAGAGGCATCCTGCAATCCGTTTCCAAATATTATAAAAACTATCAAATTCCCATGCCTGTGGAAGAAAAAATCTGGCATGGATTGCGACCTTGTTCTCCGGATGGACTTCCTTATATCGGGCGGGTCGACTCTTTTTCCAATCTCACCATTGCCAGTGGTCATGCCATGATGGGATTGAGCTTGGCTCCGGTTACGGGTTTGTTGGTCGCGGAATTAATTGCTCGTAAAAAATTATCTTTGAACATTGATTTGCTCAATCCTCAGCGATATCGCTAAAATTTTTTAAGCTCCATTAATGAAAATCACCTCTTCTTTTCTTCTTTTCTTTTGCTTGCTTTTATCTGCCTGCCAAGAAAAAAAAATTGTTTCCGAAAAAAATAATTCTTTTCCCCTAAAAGAAATTCAAGAAACGCCTAAGAATTTTACTGCCTTCAAAACCAGTCAAACTCCAGTCATTGATGGTGTTGCTAGTGACGCCTGTTGGCAAAATGCAAAATGGTATCCGATGCAAGAACGTTGGCTGGGAGCAACTTATACGTCAGAAGATTTCCAGGGGCGCTATAAATTAACCTGGGATGAAAAACATATTTATATCCTGGCGGAAATTGTAGATGATACTTTGATAGACATTCACGCAGATGGATTGAAAAACTATTGGGACGATGATTGTTTAGAGATTTTTATAGACGAAGATCATTCTGGTGGCCAGCATCAATACAGTCATAATGCTTTTGCTTATCATATTGCTTTGGACAATCGAGTGGTGGACGTTGGACCAGATCAAGTTTTTCGATACTATACCGATCACTTGCTTTCTCGGCGAGTCACCAAAGGAAATACTTCTATCTGGGAATCCGCCATGACTTTATACAATGACCAATATCAGGATGGCGCCAGTAATAATAGTCCGGTGAAATTAAGTGCAGAAAAACAAGTAGGCTTTGCCATTGCTTATTGCGATAATGATCATAGTTCAGAAAGGGAAAACTTTATTGGTTCCGTTGTCGTAGAAGGAGAAGATAAGAACCGAGGTTGGATTGATGCGGGGATTTTTGGAAATTTAACTTTGAAAGATGAGTAAACGATCCCCGTAGGGGTGAAGCATGACAAATCGACGAAGGAGATTCATGAGGCTATGCCGAACTAATGCTTCAAGTGAAGGAAGCGCGCAAGCGGAAGGGAAGCAATCACACTACCCAAAGTGAAGAAATCGACATAGGATATTCATAAAATAAATCGACAAAAGAGGTTCACGAGGACCGGACTAAACCGTGACCACCGAAGGGAAGCGTGCAGAGTGGGCGTAAAAGACGAATTTTTAACCTTACTAAACTATTTAAACTAAACTCTAATAAACCTGTTCCATCTTTTTTTGTTGGAAAGCATATGCGAAATCAAAAAGAAATACCGACTCCATACGATTTACTGATCATTGGTGGCGGACCGATTGGTCTGGCTTGTGGCATTGCCGCCAAGAAAGCGGGGCTGACTTATTTAATTGTGGAAAAAGGAGTTCTAGTCAATTCTCTTTTTAATTTCCCAACCAATATGACTTATTTCTCCACCTCTGCGCTTTTAGAAATCGGAGAAGTTCCTTTTATTTCTCATACCGACAAACCGACGCGAAGAGAATCGCTGGAATATTTTCGCAGAGTCCAGCAATCCTGGGATTTGAATATTCATTTTTATGAAGAAGTCTTGGAGATGAATGCGCAGGAGGATGCTACTTATTTGATCAAAACCTCGAAGGGAAATTATCTTAGTAAGCAGGTAATCGTTGCTACTGGTTTTTACGATACGCCTCGAAAATTAAATATTCCCGGAGAAGAGCTTACCAAAGTTAGTCATTATTACGACGAGCCTCATCGTTATGTTGGGCAAAAACTCGTCATTATTGGTGCGGCCAATTCTGCTTGTGATATTGCTTTGGAAGCTTATTATAAAGGAGCAGAAGTCACGATGGTGGTTCGTAAAGAACAACTAAGTCCTCGGGTAAAGTATTGGATCAAA
>CALLVY010000675.1 GCA_938015925.1 uncultured Saprospiraceae bacterium | reverse complement strand
CAAATTGATTTTGATGATCACTTTGAATATTCTGATGTTCAATCGGTATTGTTTGAATCAATAGGTAAGAGTCCAGTATCGATATTTCCGAATCCGAGTATAGGACATTTTACCTTAAACGTTAACAATCCTCATGGACATAACACTAGTATTAAATTGATGGACAGCAGAGGAAGGCTTGTTTTTTCTGAATCATTATCGGGATCTAATGTGCTTGTAAATTGGAAGCGAGACTTTCATTTGTCTCATGGCCAAGTATACTTTACAGTAATACAAATAGGTGAAGAAATCTATTCAGAGAGAATTTATATAAATGATGCGAGGTAAAAATAAGACAGTGTGAAATTTAGAATTCAAGAGGCTTGTGATCGTTACGAATGTGGGCCTCTTGAATTCTGAATAATATAATTGAAAGAAAGAAGGCAGCCACTGGACAAAGACTAAACTTGAGTTATGCGAATCACGGATAGAAATTAATGTCTGTATTTCAATAGATAACCTTTACTAAACTTTTAAAGTTTACTTCGACAAAGTTTCAATGAATAAATTCGCATGAGTTGCCTTCTTTTACTCCACCTTCAACAAATAAGTACTAGGTGATTTCCCAAAGCGATTTTTAAACACGGAAGAAAACGTGGATACATTTTCAAATCCGACATCATAAGCAACTTCCGTTACAGAGATAGCAGCACCCATCTCCAGTTTTTTACGAGCTGATTGGAGGCGTATTTCTTTAATAAATTTGGCGGGAGAAAGTCCAGTGATGGCCTTTAGTTTTCTGTTCAACTGACGAGAGCTTAAAAAGAAAGCAGTAGCCAGACTATCTACATTTAGGTTGGATTCACTTAAGGCGTTTTCTACAAAACTGGTCAGCTCATCTACCCATTCTTTTTCTTTGGCAATGATTTCAACCTTCGAGTCATTTTTTTCATGGGTTTCTGATTGTTGTTCCAGAAATTCCGGAGAGCTTTGCCAATCCAGGCGTTGGTGATAATTAAAAAGCAAATTCTGAACGCGAATTAACAATTCCGGAACAGAGAAAGGTTTGGTCAGGTAGTCATCGACACCAATGGTTAGAGCGGTCATTTTATCGCGCTCGGCAGCTAGGGCGGTCAACATTACTACGGGGATTCCTCTCCATTCCGGATTGCCTTTGATTGCCTTTAGCATCGTCAAGCCATCTACTTCGGGCATCATCACATCAGATACGATAAGATGAATATCGGTACCATGTTCCTTTAAAATTTCGAGTCCTTCCGCTCCGTTATGGGCTAATAGCACTTGTTTGTATTTCTTATGCAATAACTGGTGGATGAATTCCCGCATATCATGATTATCTTCTACAATCAGAATTGTAAAATCACTTCCAATAGAAAATACTTCTTCCTCGCTCGGCAACTCTGATATCTGTGGGACAAGCAGTTTTTCTTGAGCAACCACTTTCTTTGGTAGCTCAAAATAAAAATTGCTACCAACTCCAAGCTTACTTTCCGCATAAGATCTTCCGCCCATCAATTGGGCAAACTCATTGACAAGAGCTAAACCGATTCCAGTGCCACCATATAGCTTTTGATCTGCTTGTTTGGATTGATAAAACCGTTCGAAAATATGCGGAAGGTCTTTGGGATGAATGCCTTTTCCTGTATCAGAAACATGGATTTGTAAATCGGAATTGGTTTCTGTTACTCCCAAGGTAACCTTTCCTTTTTGAGGTGTAAACTTGATTGCATTGCTCAAAAAGTTATTCAATACCTTTTCGACCTTCTTCCGATCCATCAAAACATGTAAGTCTTCTTGTACGTCTAAAATTAATTCATAGTCCAAGCCTTGAGTTTGAAATTGTGGCTCAAACACAAAAAACAGATATTCGAAAAACTGAATCACAGGCGTCCCTTCTTCCATCAACTCCAACTTGTTGGCTTCCAATTTGGAGAGATCCAATATTTCTTCAATGAGTTGCATCAAGCTTTTGCCATTGCGTTGCATGACAAGCAGTTGCTTCTGGATATTTTCTTTTTCCCACTCTTTAGGATTATCCAAAATATAGGACAAGGGACCTAAGATCAAAGTCAGGGGTGTTCTTAATTCATGAGAAATGTTGGCGAAAAAATTGGACTTAACCTTGTCGAGTTCTTTCAGTTCCTCGGCTTGTAATCTAATTTCTTCCGTTCGTTCATCGACGATAGTCTCCAATTCCTGTTGACGTTTTAACAATACTCTTGTATTTCTTTTGATAATATAAAAAACACTTGCTCCCAAAGCCAATAAAGCCGATAGGATAAACCACCACTGCAAATAAAATGGTTTAGCAAAGTGAATTTTAATAGGATGTTCATACGTCACCCAAGTATTGCTCCCTGAAGCTTTTCCCCTCAAGAGTAATTGATAATTTCCATAAGGCAATCCGCTTATTCGCACGGTACCTTTTTTTTGATAGATCCATTCATCCCGATAGCCTTTTATTTTGTAGGAATATTGATTGCCATCGGTTTTTTTGTAATCTAATAATGCGAAGTTGAATTCAGCTGCCTTATCACTAGGAATAATAGTGAGGGAGTAATTGGCCAAAACCGATTTGGTCATATTGATGATACTATCCGTCCGTTGATCTATTCGCTGTGCTGCGGTAATGATGAATGGGACCTCCTCTCGTTCATGGTTGAAATCTTTAGGATGGAATTCAATCATGCCATCGACTGTTCCAAAATAGAGCTTTCCCTCCTTATCCTGATGATGAGAAATGGTATTGAATTCATGGTGTGGTAAACCATCGTCTTTGAGATAAAGCGATACTTGGCGAGAAGTTTTATTCAAGCAATTCAATCCATAATCACTCGGCAACCAAAGATTTCCATAATCGTCTTCATATACGGCATAAAGGACATTGTGTGAAAGACCTGCATTTTTCTTGGTCAGTTGTTCACTTTTCCCCGTGTTGGGATTCCAACGAATCAAACCTTGTCCCTTTGATGCAAGCCAGAAGATACCGTCTTTGTCCTCGTGGATATGAGCGATGTGATTTGTAGGAATATAAAATACTCCGGTTTGTCTATCGCTATAATGGGCTAGTATTTTCTCTTGGGCAAGATCCAACAGGTACATACCCGAAGAGGTGGAAAGCCAGGTGCCTTTGTCGTTGAGGTGAAAAGCATAGATGGAGCTTTTTTGCAATGCTTCATATTTCCCATAATTATGAAAGGGAACCAAATACTTTTTGGCAGTATCAAATTTAAAGAGACCTTCACCAGCACCTGCCCAAATTGTACCATCAGGGGATTTGTATGGTTGCCAAATCAAGCCCTTTCCATAATAATAACGAGCTTCGGTTTTCAAATCAAATAAACACAGTCCAAAATGTTCTTTTCCTATCCAAAGCCTCTTATCATCGTATAGTAAGCCTAAATTTCCACCCTGGAAAACATCCTCCTCTCTAGGCATGAACTCCATATTTTTTTTATCCGGATTCCTTTCGTTTAAACCTAAAAGTTCTCCAGCATAAATCGTTCCCTCAGGGCTACTGGTAATCCCTCGTATTGGTCTGCTTAAGTCTGTACTAATAATTTTATCAGTCAGATTCAATTCGAAGTTTTTCGAACGAAAACTCAGTTTAGTGATTTCATTCGTACCATAATACCATATATTACCGCCCCTATCAATGAAGCTAATTGCTGACATTACCCGCTTTTTTTCAAAAGGTAGGCTTTGAACGTGAATCGAACTGTCTTGCGAGGGTCTGCGTTTTTCTACACGGTCCGAATAAAATGTATAAATATTCCCTTTTATAAAAAATGGAGGGACAACTTTATTATAGATAAAATTTGTCTTGGCTACGAATTTTCCATCTATATATAAAGAAATAAGTATTGATTGACCAGTACTATAAAAGGATCCAGCATAATAATTACAATAAATATGTTGCCCATCTGTCGTAATAGACTGGGCCGTTTCCAAAGGTCTAGTTTCAGGTATATATTTAAGGACTTCACCTGAGATTTTTAGGAGATAATTTTCATGACGATAACCTTTATCTCTAGTCTCCTTAGGGGCATTGAATATATAGGTTTCCTTGTCAAGCTTTAAAACACTATTAGGATATTCATTGAAATTGTTATCAGAAAAAGTATCTCTGTAAATATAACTGAATCCTTTTTCTATCTTATCTCCCGTCACCTCATAAAACTGTATTTGGCCATTATTCTGTTGTTCTTTGAGCAGGAATGTTCCTTTGTAATTAGGATACAATTGAGTATTGTAAGGATCAAAAGGACAAGGCTGTCCAGTATACTCTTCAACGCTGTAAACCAGTTCTGTGATGGGGTCTAAAATAGAAAAACAAAAATTTTGGCTTCCATAATCGCCCGATTGTATCCATAAGTTTCCCTTTCCATCTTCCGCTATTTTAAGTATATAGTTATGGCAAATCCCATCATCTTCTTTCGTATAGCTTTTGAAGGAAGTACCGTCATAGCTATTGAGTCCGTAAGAAGTTCCTATCCAAATGATTCCTTTGGAGTCCTGAAAAAAAAATGTTGCATTGGTGCTAGACAAGCCATCCTCCACCCTAAAGTCCTGGAAATAAGCGATTTCCTCCTGTGCTTCTGCCTGGGAAGGAAGTACCAATAAAAATGTGGTGAGTAATAAATAAAAGTAGTTTTTAATCTCTCTCATTTGGTTTGGTCAATAATTAAGGCTAAAGTTATATATATTTTTTACATTTCAAAAAAACAAGAG
>CALLVY010000674.1 GCA_938015925.1 uncultured Saprospiraceae bacterium | reverse complement strand
TAAAGGCTTCTTCTAGATAAACATCTCCTTCGCCTGTATTGTATTTAAATATGCAATAATTCCGACACAAAGCTTGTAATGCTTTTAGCGTATCCAAAGGAATATCTTTTTCTTTTTCGTCCAATATCCCTTTCAGTTTTTCAAACATCTTTTTTTCTTTCCCTAGCGATAATTTAAAAGCATAAGCATAGGCTTGAATCAATGGAATTTCAAAAACAGGGCTTTCTTCTAATTGGGGCAGCATTTTTTCCAAAAGCGACAAACTGTTTTGCTGATTTTGACCTGTTAAGTGTTGATATTGGGCCAATAATCCGCAGGAGTATTCCAGTTTCGCAGCAAAATAAAACACATCAAGACTCTGAATCGTATTGGGAATATTAAGTTGTTCTTTTCGAGTATTGTAAGAATTGGCAAAATTAAAACGCTCTTTCTCAATAAGGTATTGATTGAAGTAGTATTCTTCTCCAAGATCAACTACTTGATCTTGCTTCTTTTTAATCTGGTCAAGGATTCGGTAGTAATATTTATCCAATTGTCGTTCTCGCAAGAAAGAAGCTTGCTTTAGTTGAAAAACGACTTCTCTACTTTCTTCTTTTTCATTTTCTAGAATTTCTTTGTAAGAAATAAAACGGAATACTTCTTTCAACAAGGCGCTCATTACCTTTTCGAGTTTCCCTTTTTGAAAAGGTTTCCCAGGAAAAACAATACTAAAAACGTTTTCTTTTAACAGTTTTTGACTAGAAAAATCGGAAAAACATTGCAGAATTTGCTCCAATAAATTCAATAAATGCTCATTACTACGAGACTGGAGGAAAAAGGGGGATTGCAGAAAGTCTTTGAATTGAAGCAATTCTTTTTGGCTAAAAACGCGCAACACCTCCAGCATTTTACTTCCTTGCATAATACAATAACGGCTAATTTAAACTCAAATTTGGAAAAGTAGTACTTCTTTTGACTCAAGTTCAGACAAAAAAAAGGAAAAATCGTAACTTTTTGTAATGGATTTTAAATTATTATAGTACTAGATTTACTATTTTCTTAAGAAAATTAAGTGCTATGACCAAAATCAGAAATCTTTATTCCCTATTTTTATTGATCGCATTTTCGAGTATTGGTTACGCTCAGCCGGTATTCATTACCTCAGAAAGCAATGTTGATCAGACTGTAAACCAAATTTTTAATCTTTATGAGGCTCAAATAGATCTGAGCTATGACCATGTTTTTAATTTCGTCACCAACCTGGTAGAGGGTTCGGATCCTGACGCTTGTGAGAATCCTTATCCAAAAATCAAGAGCCTCACTCAAGGATTCATTGATTTTTACTGGGATTCAATACCTAATGCTCAGTATTATGAAGCGGCTTTCCTTAATTTAAATACCGCAGAAGAAGATTTCACCGAAACGCCTGGGCCAGGTATTAACTTTAGTGGTTTAAAAGGACTCATCCTTTTTGGATTCAACACCATTTGCGCAGATAATATGAAAAGTGGTACTGGAATCATAATCGTGGATGCGGACATTCTATTCCCCGTTCCTCCTGAAGAAAACAACTGCGATTGTGAATTGACTCATTCCATTCCGATTTACAATGGTTCTTCTCCTTCACAACAAGCCTTTTCGATTCCTTGGCCAAGCAGTTCCCAATGTGGTAATAGTAAATACCAAATTCGGGTAGATGGCGATTTGGATTTAGGTAGCCCTTCTGAGACCAGTTACTCTTCCGAAATCAGTTTTATCCACGGAAAGGAGTCGACCCCTAATGTAATCTATTTACTTTCCAAATGTGATAAAAACGCATTGAGTAGCTTAGCTCCATTGCGTGCAGGTGGTTTAGATTATACGCCTACTGCTCTCCCTTATTATAATGCATCTTTTACTCACGCTAACCTAATCCTCACCATTCCCGCAAGTAATCTACATGTCGACAATATGTATGTAGATGTATGTAGATGTAAAAAGAAGGGCAAAGGCAAAAGCAGAGATGGCGAAATCGACAATGCATTTGAAAGTATTTCTCTATCTCCCAATCCTAGCTCTGACCGCGTACAAATTTCTCTTGGATTGGAGAACACTACAGCTATCCATATTGAAGTTTATGACTTACTTGGAAAAAGAATTACAACACTTACCCGAAAAAACCAACTAGCCTCTGGCCAGCATTTTATAGATGTTGATGTCCAGTCTTGGCCAATAGGTATGTATTCCTTTCATATCTCCTCAGCTACTCAAAATAAAGTGTTGTTCTTTTCCAAGAACTAGAAGTGACGGAAGTTTGATTCTGTCACTTAGTCTCTCTTATATACAAAAGCCTCCTTCTTGAATTAGAAGGAGGCTTTCTCTTTTAGTTGTCTTGTAGCAAGTAACTTTTAAGCTTGCAAGGATTCTTTAAAATCAAAGGTCTAATTCAATAGAATCACCGGCCTTCAATTTTTTTACGTCTTTATCTTCTACTTCCTTGATCGAGCTTAGTTTCTTATCGCTTAGTTTATTGCCAATCGCTTTCCAACCTTTAATGTCGATAAACTCAGATAAGGTAACTTCTCCTTCCATCGTCTGAGATTTGATTCTTACCTTATAGGAAATTCTAGGATGTGGTTTAATGGAAGCGAAGAGCAACTTGGATTTACTGTTTTCTGTGATAAAGGTAAAACGAGTATTTCTTTTATTGGTCTCAATACAAAAACGCTTGATCATCGTTGCGCCCTTATCGCCATCATAATAGACGGCACTGATCACCAAATCCGTATCGTATTTACCTACGTAAATAACTTCTTTCGGATCAAAGCGTTTGGACAATTCTAAGTCTACACTTTCATAAGTTCCATCTGTATAGATCGCAATCAATTCATCATCGCCTGTATCAAACTCTCCTAGCAAACGGCCACGATCTTCCGTATTCAATCGGCCACTCACTTCATCAATCCAAACCTTCTGAGCGCCCAAAGTCGATTTACCAACTTCGAGTAAACTCACTTTTCGGATAGGATATTTCGTGACAATATTTCCACCAGAAGCCCTTCCTTTGATTTCTAATTCACTAAAATCAAAATCAAATAATTTCTTCTTTGCTTTACATCCCTGACTCAATTGAACGGTAACGACTTCGGCTTCTCCGTTGGGTTGGGCGGTAAAATAATGTACCTTAGAACCTTTATTCCCTTTGGTCAGGTCGTACTCTCGTTCGCGGGTGATCGCTTTGACATTGAAGCGCTTGGCCATAGAACGACCGGTTTTGGCATCTACGTAAACCATATTATAGGTCATTCGCTCATCTCCTTTTTTCCAAACGGCAACATGGATTATATTTTTTCCTACAAACACCTTATCCGCCATTCGTACCACCTGGAAAATACCATCCTTTCGAAAAACAATGATGTCATCAATATCCGAACATTCAGAAATGAATTCATCTTTTTTCAAACCAGAACCGATAAATCCATTTTTCAGATCTGCGTAAAGCTTAGAATTATTTTGCACCACCTGACGCACCTTAATGGTATCGAAGGTAGTAATGACCGTCCGACGTTCTCTTCCTTTTCCATACTTGCGCAACAGCTCTTCATAATAAGCGATGGCAAACTCTGTCAAATGCTTGAGGTTATATTTAACTTCCTTCAACTCTCCTTCCAATTTACTCACCAACTCATCGGCTTTAAAGGAATTGTATTTAGAAATCCGCTTGATTTTTATCTCTGTCAACCGAACAATATCGTCTTCTGTAATATTGCGGTTGAGTTTTAATCGCTTGTCTCCTTTTTTGGGTTTAGAAGATGGTGTGACCACATATTTTTTCAATTCCCGATCAATCGTCTCTATCACTTCTTCCCAATTCTCTGCTTCTTCAATGTGGTGGTAAATCCGATTTTCGATGAATACTTTTTCCAAACTAATAAAATGCCAGCGCTCTTCCAACTCTCCTTTCTTAATCTCCAACTCTTGGCGAAGCAGGTCTTTGGTATTTGCCGTACAAACCTGGAGGATTTCTGAGACCGTCAAAAAGTGAGGTTTCTCGTCTACAATTACACAAGCATTGGGAGAGATGGAAATTTCACAATTGGTGAATGCATACAAGGCATCCATCGTCACATCGGGTGAAATACCTGCCGCTAGGTCAATTAAAATTTCTACATCTGCTGCCGTATTATCCGTTACCTTTTTGATTTTGATCGAGCCTTTGTCATTGGCTTTTACGATGCTATCAATCATGTTTGCAGTCGTCACTCCGTAGGGCAAATCCCGAATGGCTAAAGTCGTTTTATCTACTTGTTCCAGTCTTGCTCTAACTTTTACTTTTCCACCTCTTTTACCGTCGTTATAATCGGTTACATCAACAAGGCCACCGTTTTGAAAATCTGGAAAAATTTTAGGCTTCTTCCCTTGTAAGATTTTGATCGAGTTTTTGATCAGCTCAATAAAGTTATGGGGTAATATTTTGGTAGACAAACCAACCGCAATTCCATCTGTTCCCTGGGCCAAAAGCAATGGGAATTTCATGGGTAAATTGATCGGCTCTTTTTTACGACCATCATAAGAAACACCCCAAGGAGTAGTTTGGCCATTAAAGGCTACTTCGAGGGCAAATTTGGTCAATCGGGCCTCAATGTAACGCGGTGCAGCAGCACCGTCGCCTGTTCGAGGATCTCCCCAGTTTCCCTGCGGATCGACCATCAAGTCTTTTTGTCCAATATTGACCAGTGCAGCGCCAATGGCGGCATCTCCGTGTGGGTGATACTGCATCGTCTGTCCAATGATATTGGCTACTTTGTGATAGCGCCCATCGTCCATCTCTTTCATGGCATGCATGATCCGACGTTGAACGGGTTTCAGTCCATCCACGATTCCTGGAACCGCTCGTTCTAAAATTACATAAGAGGCATAATCGAGAAAATAATCCTGATACATCCCGGAGAGGGAAAGAACTGCTTCATCTGTTTTACCATTTCCAGTCTTACCTGGGACTGGAGGAGCTGTTTTAGCTACTTTTTTCCTTTTACTCATACTAGATTAAGTGAAGTGCGATCAATTAGGGACGGGGAAAAACAATGTTTTTATTGCCGTCGAAAAAATAAAATCAAAGGTACAAAGTTAGGAAGAGAATATAAAATTTTTTGTTTTTAATTAAAAAAACAATTTGTTTTATACCTGGAAGCTTTTAGCGTTTAAATTTCGCTAAAAAAGAGCATATACGCTTTCAGGGAAGAGACTTGTTATTTACTACTTGTAGGCTTTTTTGATCCGATCGAGTTCGCGTTTGCTTTCCCGCGTTTTGATGGTATCTCGTTTGTCGTAGGATTTTTTACCCTGAGCAAGGGCGATTTCTACTTTGGCAAAGCCTCTTTCTGAGATATACAATCGGTAAGGAATAATGGAGAGTCCTTTTTCTTTGACTTTCTTTTGTAGCCTTGTCAATTCTCTTTTGCGCATTAGGAGTTTGCGTCTTCTGCGGGTCTCGTGGTTGAAATAATTCCCGTATTTGTATTCGGAAATAAATAGGCTATGGATGTATAATTCCTCGTCTTCAAAGGCGCAAAAAGAATCTTTCAGGTTGGCTTCGCCCAGGCGAATAGACTTGATTTCGGTTCCAAAAAGTTTGATCCCTGCTTCAAATTTATCCAACAAATGATAATCAAAAGCCGCCTTACGGTTTTTGATATTTACCTCTTGAAATTTTCTTTTTTTATCCTTCTTTGCCATGCTATTGCCTTGTAATGTTGTAAACGTCTTCGAATTCCTTCCTTTTCCTCAAGCAGTCATAAACTGATCCGTGTAGACACAAATCTAATACATTTAACCTATTGCTCCTCAAAAAGTTCCTTTAGCCTCCTATTTAAGTTTTACCGCCGTACCATAAGCCAGGATCTCTGAAGCCCCTTGCATCACCTGAGCGGTCGTAAAACGCACATTGATAATGGCATCTGCACCAATACTCTCTGCGTCCGCTACCATGCGATCTATGGACTGTTCGCGGGCGGCAGCCATCAACTCCGTATACTCTGATATCTCTCCTCCAATCAAGCTTTTCAATCCTGCAAAAATGTCTCTTCCTACATTACGAGCCCTTACGGTACTTCCTCTTGCGATGTCCAATACTTCTATAATTTCTTTTCCCGGAATAAAATCTGTTGTTGAAATAAGCATTTTCATGATGTGGATGGTTTTGTGGTAAATGAATCAGTCTAAAGATTGTGTATCCTCTTTTTAAGTTTTGATCGACGCTACTAAAGTAGAGAAAATAAATCGTTGGTGGATTTTCTTTCGACGCTTGGGGTAAAAAAAGGTACCAATAAAACCTATCTATTCCTTATCAATATCTTGTAACGATATTGATTTTTTATATTTATTATCCTATTCTGCCATTTCCTAATTTCCGTTTCACCCAAAAACACCCCTAAATACTAGAGGCGTTTTAATGCCCTACAGTATTTAAGGGTATTTTTTATCTACTTCTACCTCCCGGTAAAATTTTCAATTTACTATTGAAGTTGTTTAAAAATTTTGTGAACCGTCGTATTCGTTTTTACATAATAGACTCCATTCTTTAAGTTGGACAAATCTATGACCAATTCTGATGGGCTACTACTTTTTTGTAAGGTAGCGTTCGTTACATCTTGCCCTAGCAAATTATAAAATCTAATTTGACGTAAGTCTATATCCGATCCTTGAATAGTAATGTCGTTTTCGGTAGGATTTGGAAATATCTTTATTGCTTTGTTTTCTAAGCGTTCAATATTGACAGTCCTAGTTTGGGAGTAAGAAAATTGCCCGTCAAAATCTACACTTTTCAATCTATAATAAGAAATTCCTTTAAGTGGACTTTGATCTCGTGTTTCATAATTCAACAATGAATTGCTGTTTCCTGCTGCACCTTCTTTAAGAATTGAAGTCCAATTTGTAGCATCGCTAGAACGATGGATTTCATAAAAATCGGTATTGAATTCCGTTGCTGTTGCCCATTCCAATTTTACCGTATTCTTGTCAGAAACTTCCGCATCGAAAGCTAATAATGTAACCGGTATTACAGCCATAGGTACCAATGCGATGTCATCAATCGCAATATCAGATTCGTAGCCAGAGCCCGTAGTTCCTCTGATGCGAAGTTTTATGACTTGACCAGTATATGCTGCTAGGCTAGTGGTGCTGGTATGCCAAGTAGCTCCTTGATCGCCACTAATTGCAGGCATCAAATCCAAGGTCCAAGCTCCTCCTGTATTTATGTCTAAATGTAAATCGGCTACATCACTTCCCATCATATGATATCCCAAAACAAAATTATAATCTTGATCTAAAGTCATACAACTAGATTCTAATATCGCTGTTCTTCCACTACAAGAGGAGGCTTCTATGTAAGCATAATTACCAGATGCGGTTCCAGGATTAAGATCAACAGCAGGCCCCGTGTCTGTTGAAGGAGTTCCGCCTTCATCTATACGCCAATCAATATCATCTTCTGTTCCATTGGCAAGATTTCCCCATAAAGGATTTGCAAAGGGACAAAGAGTTGTAGTACAATCACTAGCGGTACCGCAGAGCGCTTCAGATTCGAAATCCGTGCTAAAAGAAGAAGCTATACTAGCGGAAGAAACGGTGATGTAGTCATTTTTAGTTTCTAAATCATTTCCAATTGCATTACTTACATCGAGTTGAACGGTGTAGGTTCCCGCAGCAGTAAAACTTACCTGAGGGTTTTGCGAATTCATATTGGTTCCACCTGTAAAAGTAAAGGTAGCGGGTGTAATGGTCCAAGTCCAAGCAGTAGGAGTATAATCAGAATTATCAGTAAACGTTATGGTTTCTCCCATACAAAGACCTGTAGCAGATGCTTCAAAGCAAGCGGAAGTAGCAAGATTACCTGGATCTTTTAAATCACTTTTCCATAAACCTTGTCCGTAAGTAGCAGCATAGAGCATACTTTTACATTGACTAGTATTATAGTGTATTTCTAATTCTGTTATCTCAATATTTGGAAGGTTACTAGCGTATTCCACCCAATCTGTTAGTGTATTATCTTTATAGTAAACGCCAACATCCATTCCCACATACATGGCTTCACTAGGACTATCTTTATCTATAATAACGGTGTTTAAAGAAATGTTAGGTAAGGTTCCAGAAATCTCTGTCCAACTATTTCCACTATCGCTAGACTCATAAATATCGTTGCCAATCACAATAAATAAGTGGCTTGGATCTGTAGGATCAATTTCAATATCTTTTGGGTTTCCTGAAGCGGGCAAACTAGCTTCTAAATTAGTCCAAGTAGGAGTGGCAGCAAGTGCATCGTTGGTTCGGTAGAGCTTACTACTACCACTTTTTGAAACATACATTACATTACTATTTGAAGGAGCAATAGCTAGGTCAATCATGTTTGCAGTATTGGAAAAAGTAGAAATTTTTGTCCAAGCAGTTCCTGTACGAACGGCATCATTTCTCCAAATATCATTATAGCCAGCAAACATTCGATTGCCATCATTAGGGTCTAGCTTGTAGGGAGTAACCCATGCACCTCCTTCACCAGTTGGATCTGAAATAGAGCTAAACGAATTTCCGCCATTTGTGGATCTACGAATATCTCCATTATATAATGCACCATACATGTAAGTATCATCCGTTGGGTCTATGATACACTCCATACCATCACCACCAATTTCAGTCTTAAAGGTCGTTCCGTTACTGATAGCCGTTCCATTATCTTGATAACCATTGATCACCCGATCAAACGTTTGTTGTGAAACTCCAATTTTATAAACTTGCGCAATGGCAAGTCCGTCACTAAGGTCATTCCAATTCACCCCAGCATCTGTAGAGGCATATAGACCTCCATCATTACCATTATAAATATGGTTGGTATGTGGCGAAAATTCCAAAGCATGTTGATCGGCATGGACTCCATCAGTTCCCGAAGAAGGACCTACCCAATAAGTAATACAGTTCATTGTAGTTCCGCCATCTGTAGACTTCCATATATTAATCCCTCCAGTATAAATGGTAGAAGCATCTGTAGGATCTGCGGCAATGACTAGATCGTACCAAGCTTGGCTATCCGTTCCTGAGCCATCAATGTCATAATCAAAAACATTAGGTGTAGTTGTTCTTGTTGAAAAGGAAACCCCACTATCCGTAGAACGATAAATTCCAATTAAACCACTACCTCCACCAGCTAAAAGATAAACCCAATCAGGTTCGTCCGGAGATACTGCCAAACCAATTCGGGAGACGCCAGAGGGGGCGCCGTTGGTGATTTGTGTCCAACTAACTCCACCATCTACAGATTTAAAAAACCTTGTACCTGAGGCATAAACAATGTTAGAATTAGCAGGATGAAAGGCAATATCTTTTGGGTTGGTTCCCAAAGAAGAAGAGGGAACCCAATTAGCTCCTCCATCTGTTGTTCTATAAATTCGTTGATTAGAACTTGCAGCAATCATGATGTCAGGATTCGTAGGATCCATCAATAACTCATTAATGGTTCTATTGCCCATTCCTGTATTATGTGGCGCCCAAGTTGAACCGCCATTAGTACTGATCCAAACTCCATAACCAGGTGCATCTCCACCATCTCTATCTCCGGTACCAACATATATAATATCCGGATTCGTTGGATGAATCACAATACTAGAAATCCCGAGTCTGGTTAATCCTGCAATGTATTGAGTCCAAGAAAATCCATTATCTGTCGTTTTCCATATTCCTCCAGCTGGAGCTCCTACATAAATGGTGTTAGGATCGGTAGGATGAAAAGCAATGCAAGTTAATCGACCATTGCCATTCATTTGTCCAGTACCATTATCCGGGACAGGAGTAGGCCCTAGTAACTCCCAGTTTCCCGACCCTGCAACGTACGATCTGGAATCAGGATGCGTCTCTCTATATCTTTTAACTTCAGAAAGGACAAGACCTGGCCTTTGATAATTACCAAAAGCGTCTAATCGTTGTTCTTGATAGTATTCCCAGCGTTTAAATT
Organism: uncultured Saprospiraceae bacterium; assembly: GCA_938015925.1. GTDB lineage: Bacteria > Bacteroidota > Bacteroidia > Chitinophagales > Saprospiraceae > CALLVY01. The sequence continues at coordinate 4,024 of CALLVY010000674.1, read as the reverse complement.
GCTTCCATCCAGAACCTTTTGCTCCTACTCGATCTCCGAATTCGGCATAAAAGCTTTGTTGTATGGTAGAAAAATCTATGTCGGGATTACCCATCATCGTTCGCCAATCATCTTGAGCGTGCGATAATAGGGAGGAAAAACTTATAAAAAAGAGTAAGATTAGTAGTCGCATGGTAATTTGGTTTTGTCTAAGCTAAATAGATGATGTTGTTAAAAAAAATCCTGTGTAAAAAAATATATTTGGGAGTATTTTAAGTCAAAAAAAAATAGTTGAAATAGATTAAACATCAAAGTCTATGACGGGCAAATAATGCCAAATTAATTCCATCCAATTTCGTAGCTATTCTTTAGAAGAATCGTGAAAGAAGTAAAATCAAAGAATGGATAGGTTCCAGAACATAGCCTGTTTTTTGTAGGCTGTAATTTAAGCTTTTTTGAGTTTATAAACAATGGTAGCAAGGGGGACTTACTTGTAAGCACTTGCCTAGCATTCGTTTTATTTCCAATAATGTCTTTTTATGATTATCAACTGTTCCAAACTAAAATAGAAAAAATAAAACGTTGAGGAGTTTTCTTAAAATGTTGGTTACACCATATTTGAATTTTTTCATATAGGGAAAGTAATATAAATAACTTATACGTATGGGGCCTTTTCTTATATCTTCATGGCTCAATTTTTGATTTACGCTAGTCAAACCCCTTAAATTGCGTCTTCCCATTCGAATACTAGTCCATAATAAATTCATTTGGTTGATGCCTGAAACCCCAATGTTTCTTTTAACAAATAGGGACTTGATCAAAGATCTTTTACTTGACCAATTGGAACAAAAGTTCTAAAAGTATTTAAATTCAAAATGAGATATCTTATCCTTCTTTTAATATTCCTACCATTTACTTTAATATCCCAATCAAAGTATCATAAGATTGATAGTATAAAATCGCAATTAGTAGAAAATAGTACAGACTCTATTAAGGTGGAAAATTACAGAAACCTTGCTTACGCTTATCGATTTATTAATGTGGATACGAGTATTCATTATTGCCAATTGTCATATGGATTGGCAGGTAAAAACAATTGGCCAAAACAAGAGATACAAGCACTTTTAGGATTGGGTTTTATAGAGTTGTATCGTGGAAACATTTTAGATTGTGATTCCTATTTTTCAGAAGCACTAAAAATTGGACAAGAAATTAAAGATACATTTTTAATGGCGAGAGTAGTGAATGCTATAGGTACAAGAAATTGGAATGGAGGACGAAATGATCAAGCAATTAAAAATTATCAAGACGCATATGATTTTTCTATTGTATCAAAGGATGAAAAAACTAAGTTTTATGCTTTAAATAATTTGGGCTTAATCAGTCTTGAAAATGAACGTTTTGACCAAGCTTTGGCTTATTTTGAGAAAGCTCAGTTACTACCACATTCAAAAAACGAAACAAGTGATAAGGTATTGATCATCCTAAATATTGGGGTAACAAATATGGGACAGAAGAAATATGAATTAGCCTTGAGTAGATTTCAAGAGGCAAAGGCACTAGCAGAACCTGCTAAGCTTTATGTTAATCTATCTTTGATTTATATGAATATTGGAGAAGTAAAAAAAATACAAAAACGATATGAGGAGGCAATTAATAGTTTGGATAAATCGATCTCTATTGCAAGGAAAAATGAATTGAAAGATCTAATTATAAAAGGTTCTTTGGTAAAATCAAAAACTTTGATCGAAATAGGAGAATATGCTGAAGCTATAAACTATTTGAAAGAAGGACTTGCGATAAGTCAAGAGATTGGAGCGGAAGCAGAAATCCCCGAATGCTACGAATTATTAGCTAGCGCTTTTGAAGGTAAAGCAGATTATAAAAACGCTATGCTTTGGCAAAAAAAATATTCTATACTTGCGGATAGCTTGTATAAACTAGGAAGAGAGAAAGATATCTCCCAATTGGAAATCAGTTTTCAAACCAGAGAAAAAGATATGGAGAACTCTCTTTTAAAGAAAGAAAAAGAGCAACAAGAGTCACTCGTGTATCAACGCACAAGGATAGCAATAGTGACTAGTATTGTGTTGTTACTTTTGATCGTTGTTGCTTACCTTTTATACCAAGGTCGGCGGAAGACTCATTTGATGAATAAGGTGCTTGAAGAGAAAGTAATGGAAAGGACAGAAAAACTAGAAGGCCTAAATAAACAGTTGGTTCGGTCGAATGAAGAACTCAAACGGTTTGCTTTTATTGCCTCTCATGACCTTAAAGAACCTTTGCGGAATGTTGGTGGTTTTCTATCGCTGATTCGACGAAAGATAAAAAAACAGAATGACAAAGACTTAAATGAGTACATAGAATTTGTAGAACAGAATAATTTACAAATGGTAGATTTGGTCGATAATATCCTCCGTTTTTCTAAAATCGACACCCTGAAAAAAACAAGATTAGAAGTTGTTGACCTTCGGAAGGAGGCAGAAGTAGCTTGCATCCTTTTGTCACAAATAATTAAGGACAACAACGCTGAAATTACCATTAAGGACTTACCGAATATTTATTTTAATGCTTCTGTTTTTAAGATCATCTTTAAAAACTTAATTGAAAATGGTATTAAGTACAACAAAAGCAAACCAGTCAAAGTAAATATATTTTCTAGAAAAGAAGGCGATAGATTACTCATTTACATCAAAGACAATGGAATTGGAATAGCTCCTGAATACCATGAGAAGGTATTCGAAATGTTCACTCGTCTCCATAACCGGAGTGCTTATAAAGGTTCTGGAATGGGATTAGCTTTTTGTAAAAAACTAATAGATAATAATAATGGATTTATCAAAATAGAAAGTAAAGAAATGGAGGGAAGTACCTTCATTATTGATATACCTGCCAAGATCGTAAATAGCGATAAAGAAATGGTTTTGGAAACGAAAATTAATGTCTCGGTTTAGAAAGCGCTCTCTTATGCGCTCAACAAATCACAACTTTCCATCATAAACAACAAAGCATTCCCCACAAAAAAAAGGGGCCGACTAAAGCCGGCCCCCAATTAAATATCTTTTATCTTTCTTTGATTCTATTTTTCCTCCTACAATTTCTCCAACAAAAAATTAGTCATCTTCGTATACAAATGCAAGCGCGTATTCCCACCAAAAATCCCATGATTCCGATTCGGATAAAAATAAGTATCAAACTGCTTATTCGCATTCACCAATTCCTTCACCATCTCCGCACTATTTTGAAAATGCACATTATCATCGGCCTGGCCATGTACCAAGAGGTAATTGCCTTTTAGTTGGTCGGCAAAATAAACAGGAGAATTTTCCTGATAGCCTGCTTCATTGGCTTTGAGGGTTCGCATGTAACGCTCGGTATAAATGGAGTCGTACCACTTCCAGTTCGTCACCGGAGCTACCGCAATCGCAGATTTAAAAACATCCGCTCCTTTAAAAATACACAAGGAAGACATATAACCACCATAACTCCAACCAAAGATTCCAATCCGGCTAGCATCCGCATAAGGCTGCTTTCCTAAATACTTAGCGGCTTCGATTTGATCCAGCGTTTCGTATTTCCCCAATTGCTGGTAAGTCATTTTTTTAAATTCCTGGCCTCTCGCTCCGGTTCCGCGATTGTCTACACTCGCTACGATATAGCCCTTTTGTGCCATCATCTGAAACCACCAATAATTGAAACCGCCAAAAGTATTTTGCACCGTTTGACTTCCTGGTCCGCCATAGACATACATCAAAACAGGATACTGTTTCGACTCATCAAAGTTCGGCGGCTTAATCATATAGCCATTCAATTCTACCTTGTCGCCAGTGGTGAATTTAAAAAATTCTACCGGACTCAATCCATATTCTTCTTGCAAGGTTTTGATGCGCGCATTATTTTCGATTTCTCGAATTGCTTTTCCAGCGAGATCATAAACCGTATAAGTTTTTGCCGTATTGATGGTAGAATGCGTATTGACATAATAATCATAGGTGCTGCTAAACTGAACCGCATTGGTTCCTTCAGCGGGTGTCATTTTTTTCTT
>CALLVY010000673.1 GCA_938015925.1 uncultured Saprospiraceae bacterium | reverse complement strand
GGAATGACGGCAATAAAAGTCAAGGCATTTTCTTTGGCAAAGACACCCAATAAAAAAGTCAGCATCGCCAAACCAAAATGCAAAAAGTTATTTTTCTGAAAATAGGCCAGTGAAAAATAAAGTGCGCCCAATGCCCCCAGTAAAGCCATGATCTCATCGCGGCCTTTGATATTGGCCACTGCTTCACTGTGAATCGGGTGCGCCACAAACAAAAGCGCCGTTATAAAAGCAATCCCCAAATACCAAGGTCGTCCCTCCCCTAACGGAAACAGTAAAAAGAGAATGCGAAAAAGCAAGAGCCCCGTCAGGCCATACAATAAAATATTGACCCAATGCCCCACTTTAGGATTTCCGACCAAAGCCTCTTTCCCATTTTTATCTTTTCCGGGTACCTTAAATAAAGCAAACTCTACCGCAAAACTAGCCAAAGACAAAGGGCGGTACCTCCCGCCTTCTATCAAATCTTTTTGCTCTCCAAAATACCCCGTAAAACTTTCTGTAGTAAATATGTCTTTGATTCCTCCAAAACCTTTCGAGACAAAATCATTTTCAGAATAAACGATTTTATCATCCAATACAAAACCATAATTGATGGAGGAAATATACAAACCTATCGCGAGTATAAAAAGCAATAATCCTGGGATTAAATTATTGGCCCAAAAACCTTTTTCAAAGTTTAAGCCTGCATCACTGATCGTTGCGACCTTGGGAGTGCTCGCTTTGGTAACATTTCCTTTCGGTGATTTTTCCTTTTTCTTCTTGGCCATTTCTTGCGGTTTTTTAAAAACTTATGCAAGATGGAAAAATATAATATGTTTTGCAAATGAAATGGAGATTGGAAATTTTTTCTCTAGATGCCTGAACCCTTTTCATAAATAAACACTTAGAACATAAATCAATTTTTTCTATTGCCATTGCTAGAATTACAGATAATTCTAGTTCGCCTCTTATCGCTCTCTTTCATTGAACTGCCTTATCAATTAAGGTAAATTTCATATCTAAACTTAAGATTCCTTCTTCAAGAGACAATATCCTTTGATTCTTTTGATCTCAGGCCGCCTAATGGCGGAAGCCTACGGCGTGGTACTTTTGCAGTCGGCCAAAAGTACCCAAAACCCTCGTCAAAAAAAACTCCTCCGTCAAACAATTTTTTGACTAGCTTCCCACACCTTCTTTCGTCAGGATTATCTTTACCTTCTTACCTAGATCAAACTAAAGTGATAAAAACATTATTCCCCTTAAAAACTATATTTCACTCGCAAAAAGACGGCTTGTACAGGACTCACATATTCGGCTCCTGCTTGGTTGAAGGACAATTGTCCAGTAAGATTCAAATCCCAGTTGGCGGCCATGGAATAAGTGAGGGTGGGATTGATAAAAAGGGCATTGGATTGGCCGGGGCTGTAGATGAGGGCGAGACCACCGTTGAGTAATGGACTAAAAGGTTGGCTGACTTGGGTAAAGAGGGCAAATTGGTAAGGATATAAATTTTTGGCGGATAAATCAAAAGAGAATAATTCCCCCACATCGGTACTCGAAGCGCCATTGCTATTGTATAAAAATCCAGCGCTAAAGAAGGTTCCTTTTTTTAAGGAATAATCCAAACTCAAGGTACCGGTAAAACTATGCTCAACCGTATCGACCAGCGAATGAAAATAACTGGCTTCGCCTTTTAAGCCCACCTCTTTGATATTGCCTGCCCAGCCAGTTCCGAGCACCAGATCTCGCTCTACGATACCGGCCATGACTTGAAAATCATAATTCCACTTATTCCATTTCACCAAACCAGCAGCCACCACTTCGTCCCAATTGTCAAAAGCTTTGATGGCAAATTCTACGCTAGAAGCAAATCCGGTAAAATAGCGCACCCGCAAAGCATCACTCCCTGGTCGTTCTTCATAATCAAAATCGGTAAAGGAAAAGGCATTGAATATATCATTGGGATTCCAAACGGTATTGATGCCCCAATTGACTCGTTGACGGCCTAAGCGAATTTCCCAATTGCCATTGAGGTATTCGAGGTAAAAACGGTCGATCATGCTGTGCATCACTATGGCATCTCGGTCGATGAGCACGGTGGACAAATCGAAGAAGTCATTCGCCGTGGCTTCTACTTGCTCGGCGTATTGGGGATTTTGTTTGACTAGTTCTCCATAAAAAATTCGGGTACGAAGATCGCCTCTGAAAATCCATTTTTCATTGATGTCCCAGCGGGTGTTGATTCGATTGTGGAGGAGGTTGTCGGTGAAAAGGGTATCGAAAAATGGAGTGTGGAAAGCGATGGCGGTTTGTAGGGTTTTGACGTAACCGCTGACGAAAAAGCGTTGGGGCTTTTCTTCTGTTTCTTGGGCTTGTGTATGGCATACGCAAGCTATTAAAAATAGTATGGAGATGATTTTTTTCATGATACCTTTTTAAAATCTACCTTCTAACATCCGTATCAATTTTTCCATCCACCAAAGTTACGATTCGATGAGCGCGGTCGATGACTCTTTGGTCGTGGGTAGAAAAGACGAAAGTCATGTTTTCTTCTTGATTTAGTTTTGCCATGATGTCCAAGAGATTGGAGGTCGACTCGGAATCGAGGTTGGCGGTTGGTTCGTCCGCGAGAACGAAGGTGGGCTTGGAAGCTAGGGCGCGAGCTACCGCTACTCTTTGTTGTTGGCCGCCGGAGAGTTCGGATGGGCGTTTGTCTATTTTGTCTTCCAAACCGACGGCTTTTAAAAGTTCGTTGGTTCTTTGGTTTCTTTCGGCTTCGCTTCTATTTTGCAGCAGCATGACGAATTCTATATTTTCCTTGGCGGTCAAAACCGGAATCAGATTATAAGCCTGAAAAACAAAACCGATATTGTCTTTTCGAAAATCAATCAATTGATTGTCACTAAGTGCAGAGATATCTTTTCCTCCGACTTCAATGCTCCCTTCACTTGGGCGATCTAAACCGCCAATGATGTTGAGCAAAGTAGTTTTTCCCGAACCAGAAGGACCAACGATGGCCGTAAATTCTCCTTGTTCAATTTCCAAGTCAACCCCCTTTAAGGCATGTACAGGAATTTTATTTGGATTATAGATTTTTTCAATTCCTTTTGCTTCGATTACTTTCATGATACTGAGTTAAAGAAGTTGTTTTAAAGTAGAGTTTAGTATAAACTCTAGTGATCAAATTTTTCTTACGGCTTCTACCGGACGTAGCTTGATGGCTTTGTATGCCGGATAAAGCGAAGCCAGTAGGGTCGTAATGATGATCGAAATAGTGAGTTGAAGATAGTAGGCGCCATCGAGAGCGGGATAGATGATGGTAGACATCCCAAATTGTTTGAGTCCGGCAGAGAAGGAAGAGAGGTCGATTCCGCTTCCGCTAAAATATTGGATGGTGATCCAGCCTAAGATCATTCCAGTTATTGCCGCTACCAATCCAAGCATCAAGGTTTCTAAAACGATCATACCAAAGACTCTGCCTTTATTCATTCCGACCGACATGAGCATTCCCAATTCCCGGGTCCGTTCCAAGACAGCCATGAGCATGGTATTGATGATTCCAAAAATCAAAGCCAACATAAAAATGCCTACGAAGACTGCAAAGCTTGTTCCGATTTGTGTTTCGTATAATTTGATGTCTGGAGAAATTTCGGTGTAACTCTCTATCAAGTCATTGCTATAATCTGTTTTTAAGGCGGCGGTTTTTGCCTGAATCTGTTCTGCGTCTTTTAAGAAAATGGCAATTTCATGACCTGCTTTTTCGCTACCAATCAAACGATTCAAATCACCACGGCGAACAAAGACGCTTCCATCATCTCGCATTTTATTGCCACTATCGATCAGTCCTACGATTCGAAAAGCACCCGCGGTAATTTCACCATCCAGGTTTTGGAATTGTAAGACTACTTTTTTCCGAATTTTTAATCCTAATTTTTCCGCAAGGGATTTCCCCATTAAAACCTGATTCTTCCCTTTTCCAAAATAGCTTCCTTCTACAATCTGTTGGTCAATCTCGGTTACTTTGATTTCTTCGTTTTCGTCGATGCCTCTGGCTATTACACCACGGGTTCCTTTTGGAGCAACCAGCATGGCATTGAGGATGGTTCGGACCGTAGCAGCTTCTACTTCTGCACTTGATTTAATGGTTGCCAATTTACTTTCTGCTTCAGGCAATAAATTCCCCACTTCCCTATCTTCCTTAAATGCAGGAGTATGAATTTGAATATGAGAAGTCTCCATGCGAATGGCATTATTGACATAACTTTTTACCATTCCAAAAGAGAAACTCATCAGAAAAATAATCGCCCAGGTTCCAATCGTAATCGCCCCCATCACTACGAGGCTTCGCAGTGGACTCCGCCAGATATTTCTCCAGGACATTTTTAAAATCATGGTTCTTTTTTTTAGTGATTAAATGCGGTGCGCGGTATTCGAAAGCCGTAGACCGCAAACCGTCCTTAGCCCCTCATCGCTTCTACGGGTTTCAATCGCATAATGGTCCATAGTGGATAAAGGGCCAGTAAAGTAGTTGCTAAAAAGATAATCAAGGCTTGATTGAAAAATATCCTCCATTCGAAGGTGCCTTGTAGAATGGGTTGAATGCCCATTTTTTCATAAGCAGCGGCGGCCTCTTCGCCAAAAGCTGCGACATCAAATGGATGGGTCGCTATATAATAACAAACCGGAATGGCCAACAAAATACCAATCACACTTCCAAACAAACCCAATAGCACTGTTTCTATCCAAACGGTTCCAAATAATTTTTTGCGACTCATTCCAATCGCGGTCAAGACGCCAAATTCATATTCTCGTTCTTTGGTCATCATCAAAATGGTTCCAAAGATTCCGAAGATGATAATGAGGTAAAGTAGGGCTAGGATAAAATAACCTCCTGCGGTATCGAGCTGTCGGGCTTCCAATAATTCTGGCACCAATTCCTGCCAGGCTTTCACTTCGTAACCCGATTCGGGCAATTGCTTATTGACGGCCAGGACGACTTCGGGGACATCATCTCGATCATTGATTTTTAAGGCTAGCGTAGTCGCTCTATTTTCTGCGCCGAAAAATACTTGTGCTTTTTTTAAAGGTAAATAGACCAAACGTTTGTTGAGTTCCGGGAGGCTAAATTCGAAGATTCCTTTTACCGGATATTTCCCGGCGGCATTGACGCCATGATAGCCCTGGCTGATGATCACTAAGGTATCTCCTACTCCGGTTTTCATTTTTTTGGCGACTCCTGAAGCGATGAAGACGGCGTCATCATCGGCAGTAATATAAGCACCTTCTATTAGTCTTTCTTTTAGTCCCGTCATTTCATCTTCCTTTTCCGGATCAATGCCAATGACCATTACGCCAGTAGTAGATTCTTCATGGGAAGCCAAGGCAAAGGATTCGAGCCGTGGAACGGTATAAACGATCTTATCGATAGAAACGTCGAGTTGATTTAATTGCTCATCGAGGAGAAAAGCTTTGTCGAGGGTTTGTTCATCCGTATAGCCCTGGCCTCGGACTTGTGCGTAGCCAAAAAACATATTGACCGAGCTGTCGACGATATTGTCCCAGGCACCTTTTTGAAAAGAGACTTGGAAGGAAGCCAGGAATACGGCGAAGGCGATGGCGATCGTGGTGATGATGGTTCTGCGTTTGTTTCGCCAGATGTTTCGCCAGGCTAGTTTGAATAGGGTCGTCATGATTGCAGGTTTTTTGAAATGACTTTCATGCTGCTTTTTTGTCTAAAACTATTTTTATAATTAAATCTAAGGT
>CALLVY010000672.1 GCA_938015925.1 uncultured Saprospiraceae bacterium | reverse complement strand
TATCTCCATCATCATCTATATCTCCAGCGGCGGGGATATTAATACTATAAACAGCACTTAAACCAAAAGGATTGGTGACTGGTGCAGCAAAAGCTGGAGCAGTTGCGGTTCCTGTATTTTCGAAAAACACAAAATTGCCATCACTCTCTTCCGTAACCGGATTATAATAAGCTTCTCCAGAAAGTAAATCAAAATCCCCATCGCCATCAAGATCGACCAACTCTGGAAAAGAAAGATAGAATACACTATCCAAACCAAAAGGATTCGACACTAAATCAGCAAACATTGGAGCAGTGTCGGTCCCAACATTTTCATAAAAAAGGAAGTCACCATAATTTGATCCACCTATTAAATCTTGATCACCATCTCCATCCAGATCGGCAAAAGTAGGCATACTTGTCTCGTTTTCAGCAGTGACCATCGTACCAAAAGGATTGGCTAGAGGAATTCCTAAAACGGGATTTGATTCAGTCGTTGTATTTTCAAAATACAGAAAATTAGATTCGACCATCGAATACACGCCCTCTTCTCCATACTGTCCGGCAAAGAGATCCAAATCGCCATCTGCGTCTAGGTCTACAAAAGCAGGGAGCGCATAATCACTGATGCTGTCTAGCCCAAAAGGAAGGGCTTCGGGTAAGGCAAAATTTTGTGCCGTCGCGGGAGTACTCATCCCCAGGCCAAATAAAATAGCTGCAGCGCCTACTGCTTTTCTAAAGTCGAACCGACTAATGATCGGATTTTTATGGAGTAGCATTTTTTTCATCTTGGCCACGAGTCGTTCTGCTTGCTTTGTAAGCAGGCCTCCATTGGCAGCTAATTGTTTTCGAAGCTGCTTTGCCAAGAATTTCAGTTGCCTTCTTTTTCTTGCGTAATTGTAAAATTTCATAACGGGGATTTTAGAATTATTAATTATTTTTCAATAGCGTTTTTTTGGACTCTACTATTAGTAGTAAATTCTTTATGTCATTTAACGGGAAGTGGCCAAAGGAAGATTCATAAAATAAATCAATATTATTTTAGATATTTTCAACTTCCCATTTGCTTAGCGGGTTGCTGTATGAATCGTCCTTGTTGGTTTCTTACTTGATGTACTAGTTTGCAGGTTTGGGTTTGGCCCAATAAGTTGCTTCGGGAATCATCAAGCCTTCTTTGTGATGATCCGTCATGGTGTTTAAAATATTGGGACGCATTTTATTGGGAAGTACGTGGATGTCGTAGATCTCGTCTACAGAGTTGAGGTAAGTAATTTTTCCGGCAATGCTTCCGGTAGGAAGGTGAATGATGACAATTCCTGATTCGTTGGCTTTATCGGCAAAATCCAATTTGGCGAAGGTGGAAGAATTTTTTCGCAACTTCGACAAGCCAACAAAGAGATAATCTCTATACAAAGACATGCCTCTTACAAAACCACCAATATGGGTAATGACTTCATAACTGCCTTTTTCGGTATCTATTTTTGCCAACTCCCCGGTAGCCGAAAGGAGGACATATAAAGAACCATTGTACAATCGAGGAGAATGGGGCATTGGTAATCCAGTGACCACTACTTCATTGCTATCAATGTCAAAAATGGTTCCTGTAGTTGTTATGGTTTCTCGCCAACTTTGAAAAGTATTGCCTTGATTAAAAGTCGACGCATATTTGGGTTTGCCGTTTTGCATGGCCAATCCATTTAAGTGACAACGATCTTCTGAAACCAATCGATCGATAAAAGGCGGATTCCAGTAAGGGGTAAAATTATACGCGTCATTGATTTTTACAATACAGGAAAAGAGCGTGTTTACGGCGTATAGTTCTCCTTGTGCTCCAAAGCGAAGATCATGAATATCCAAAGGTCCGGTGTGATAGGTGACCCGTGGTAAATATAGGGCATCGTACTTTTTAGGGGCTTTAGGATAATGAGTAGCCAGTCCTGCGGAATTGGCAAAAACCACCACTTCGTCTTTTGTGGCAATTGCCAGTTTATCTTTTTCAACATCTTCCGCAATTCCCATCGGTTTCTCAAAATGCCGTGGCAGTTGCACCAGATGGTTTTCATCCTTTGGAGAAATAAAAACAATTTTACCTGCTTGATAGGTGGACACTGCAATACTACACCCTAGCTTCATTAATAATTCTGGGATCTGCGGAGAGTATCGACAAGCAAAAGGAGCTAAAGCAGCATTGGAGTTTGGAGTCTGAGGGTTTTGTTTCATAATTTAAGGGGCAGAATTTGTTTAAGCAAGTACTTGACTTCATTATCAAAGATCAAAGATTAAGACCTAAAAGTAGAAAACATATTAGATATAATCAATCCTCAAGTAGGCCATAAGCATAGGATTAACTAATATTTATGATAGTGCCAAACGTCGATTTCAAAATTTAACAATGTAAATGCAGTACTTTCACTCTACCACTTCTATGGTATTTTTTACAAAGCATTAAACATTCCCTACAATCATAGTCCTATAAAGACCAAGCAATTAAACAAATAAATATTGTTTTAATTTAATTTAACCTCTTTTTGTGACTTGGCTTTATCAAAGAATTCCTGCACTTTTGTATTGTTCTTTTACCTAAAGAATATTTACTCTCCTCTCCCATATGTTACCCTTACCCCATTTTGTGAAAGCACTTTAAAATTTTATTTCCTCCCGAAATAATAACCAAGCTACGCTTGCCTTTTTTCACCAATACTTATAAACATATGTCTAGAACTACTACACTTTTACTAATCCTTTGCTGTTGCTGTTTCCAACTATTCGCTAATAGCGACACCAAATCCTCTTCTACTTCTAATCCTCTTTTCGACCTTGCCTTAAGCGCAGACGCTGTATCAAATGAAACAAGCGCCAACAATACAACATTCTCTATTTCTAAAATCAGCTCCACCAGAAGAGTACTTAATTTAACTACTGCCTGTTCTGGTGCAGCAGACCGTGTACTTTGGGTAGACGGTGCCTATTGTAGAGAAATCGGAGACTTGTATTTTATTGAATACGAAGATGGTACCGCCGAGTTAACAGGTAGCGTACAAGAAGTGAATGGCAATAACATTTCAGAGGTTCAGGTATTCTTCACGGGTAAAACCGACGGAGGAACTCCTTTCCTCGAATGCGCGGATTCTGACCAATCTGACAACTGGTATTATTACAGTGATTTTTCTGGGACTATTGGTGGACTTAATGTCGTTCCAAATCCAGATCACAATTTCCAAATCGGTTTTGGTGCCAATGTAAAGAATGGCGCTTACGGTGCTTCTGGTTGGATGACACTAGATGGTATAAAATCTGATTTCAACTTCGATCTTTCTGAGCCTATTTGTCTAAACGACCAAGACGACGATGGCATCTGTGACGATCAAGACAACTGTATTGATACTTATAATCCAGATCAAGCAGATGCAGATAATAATGGCATTGGTGATCTTTGTGATACCGTAGAACCTGACTGTGGCCAAATCGTCATCACTGCTGGAGCAGGTACAATCAGCATTAGCGGATTGGACCTTGCACCTATTTCTTCTGTACAAGTTTTCAATGCACAGTGGCAAGAAAAATATGCTTGCTTCGACAATTGCGCAGCTACCGAAGACATCACACTCATCAATGGTACTTACCATGTTTATGTAAAATATTTTACTGCAGCTTATGGCCAAATTTGCGAAACAGACCAAACCGTAGAAGTAAGCGGTGGATCTAATCCATGCGACAATGAAGGTGGAGACACCGACGGTGACGGCATCTGTGATAACCAAGACAACTGCGTAAACATTGCTAACCCAGGACAAGAAGATGCAGATAATGATGGAGAAGGAGATGCTTGTGATAATGCAGCAAATTGTGATCAAATTACTTTCACAACTACTGATGGTGCGGTAAGCGTTGCAGGATTGGACGGAGCACCTGTAAGTTCTTTACAGATTTTCACGACTAACTGGCAAGAGCAATTCCAATGCTTTGCAGATTGTGGAGCGACGCAGACGATAGATCTTCCTAGTGGAGTCTATATCGCTTACGCTAAATACTACACCGCTAATTATTCTTTGATTTGCGAAGTAGAAGAAAAATTCGAAATCCTAGGTGGTGTTGATCCTTGTGCTAATAATGGTGGCGACACCGATGGTGACGGCATCTGTGACGATATCGACAATTGTATTTCTACCAACAACCCTGACCAAACAGATAGCAATGGAAACGGTATTGGTGATGCTTGTGAACTAGTAGATCCATGTGTAAATAATGGTGGTGATACCGACGGTGATGGCATCTGTGACAACCAAGACAATTGTATCGACACTCCTAATGCGGATCAAGCAGATGCAGACGGCGACGGTATTGGTGATGCTTGTGATGCTCCAGGAATTTGTGCTAGTGTTACTTCTGTAAGAAGAGTTCAAAACCTAGCGAGTGCTTGTTCTGGTTCGGATGACCGGGTACTTTGGGTAGACGGTGCTTACTGTAAAGAAATCGGAGATTTATACTTTGTAGAATACAGTGATGGAACGGCGGAACTAAAAGGAAACCTACAAGAAGTAAATGGCAATAATATCTCGGAAGTAAATGTATTTTTCACAGATAAAACCAATGGAGGAACGCCTTTCCTAGAATGTGCTAATTCTGATCAATCTGATGACTGGTACTACTACGCTGATTTCTCGGGTACAATTGGAGGATTGAATGTTGTTCCAAATCCTGATCACAACTTCCAGATTGGATTTGGGGCCAATGTAAAAAATGACGCTTACGGTGCTTCTGGTTGGATGACACTAGACGGAATCAAATCTGATTTCAACTTTGATCTTTCTGAAGTTTTACCTTGTAATGATGACAATAATAATGACATCGTTGATGTATTTGAAAACGGAGTAACTACTCCTCAAGGAATTTGTGCAACAGTTACTTCTGTCAAAAGAGTACAGAACTTAGCAAGTGCTTGTTCTGGTGCAGATGACCGGGTACTTTGGGTAGATGGTGCTTACTGCAAAGAAATTGGAGATCTATACTTTGTAGAATACAATGACGGAACGGCAGAACTAAAAGGAAACCTACAAGAAGTCAATGGTGGAAATATTTCTGTAGTCAATGTAACTTTCACAGGAAAAACAAACGGAGGAACGCCTTACATCGGTTGTGCGAATGATGACCAAAAAGGAGACTGGTATTACTACGCTGATTTCTCGGGTACTATTGGTGGACTGAATGTTGTTCCAAATCCTGACCACAATTTCCAAGTTGGATTTGGTGCGAATGTAAAGAATGACGCTTATGGTGCTTCTGGTTGGATGAAACTAGACGGTATCAGTGCGGATTTCAATTTTGACCTTTCGGATGCATTACCTTGTACTGACGACAATGAGAACGACATCGTTGATGTTTTCGAAAATATCCCAACTGATCCTTGTGCCAACAATGGCGGTGACACTGACGGAGATGGGATCTGCGACAACCTAGACAACTGTATAGACACTCCAAACCCAGGACAAGAAGATGCTAATGGAAATGGAATTGGTGATGTATGTGATACACCAGATGCAGATTGTGATCAAGTAGAAATCATTGCAGATGCAGGTGGAATTAAAGTGATTGGATTGGATGGTGCTGCGGTTACTTCTTTGCAAATTTTTAATAGCAGCTGGCAAACAGAATACCAATGCTTTGACAATTGCCAAGCAGAAGAAGCAGTCAATGTAGCCAATGGAACTTACTATGTTTATGTAAAATACTTTACTGCGGCTTATGGTTTGATTTGTGAAACAAGCAAGACGGTTGAAATCAGTGGCGGAAGTGATCCTTGCGAACAAGACGGTGGAGATACCGACGGAGATGGTATTTGTGATGATCAAGACAACTGCCCAGACAATTACAACCCAGGTCAGGAAGATGCAGATGGAAATGGAATTGGTGACCTTTGTGATACGGCAGGTTCTGATTGTGGCAATGTAACATTGACTGTTGACCGAGGTACTTTGACCGTTACTGGTCTTCACGGAGCACCGGTTACTTCTCTACAAGTTTTTGATAGCAATTGGCAACAAGAGTTCCAATGCTTTAGCGATTGTGAGGACGTAACTTTGATTGACTTAGACAATGGAGTATATGAAATTTACATTAAATACTACACTGCGGCTTATGGAGTCATTTGCCAAAGAGTAGAAAAAATCGAAATCACGAATGCCGTTGATGCTTGCGCCAATAATGGTGGTGACACCGACGGAGATGGTATTTGTGATGATCAAGACAACTGTGCTTACGAATACAATCCTGGACAAGAAGATAGTGACGGCGACGGAATTGGTGATGTTTGTGATGCTGCCATCTGCGACGATATCGTTTCTATCAGACAAGTACAAAACTTAGGTTCTGCTTGTAGTCATGCTGATGATCGGGTACTTTGGGTAGAAGGCGCTTACTGTCGCGAAATCGGTGATCTATTCTTCATCGAGTATGCAGATGGTACGGCTACTTTGAAAGGACGTATTCAGGAAGTAGATGGTAGCAATATCTCTGAAGTAGATGTAATCTTTACAGGTAAGACAGATGGAGGAACTCCTTATATCGGATGTGCCGATGCTGACCAAGCAAACGACTGGTATTATTATGCTAGTTTTTCTGGTACTATCGGAGGATACAATGTAGTCCCCAACCCTGACCACAACTTCCAAGTTGGATTTGGTGCCAATGTAATGAACGGTGCTTATGGTGCTTCTGGTTGGATGAAATTGGGAGATCAAAAAGCGGATTTCAACTTTGATTTATCTGATCCGATTACTTGTAGTGATGACGACGCCAATGGCATCATTGACGCTCTAGAAAACTACGCTGGAGGAAATTTACGTAGAGCTGATGTTTTTGCTTTCGATGCAACTAAAGACGCACAAAGTGTCGATTTAAGCTGGACGATTAATACTGATTTCAAAACAGCTAGTTATGAGATCGAGCGTTCTACCGACGGTATTGCATTTGAAGTGATCGAAGAAACAAACAGTGACTCTGACAACTTCCAGGCAGTCATCTATAAATTGAATGATCGTCAGCCAGCAATGGGCATCAATGCTTACCGAGTGAAGCAAATTTTCAAAGATGGAAGCTTCCGTTACTCTGCGATTGAAGAAGTAGAATTTGAAGTAAGCCCAGATCGCTTGACGGTATATCCAAACCCAGCAAGAGAGGTACTACATGTAGGATTGAAAGAGTATGCGGGAATGCCTGCTACGATTCAGATTTACAATAGTGTTGGGGTATTGTTGCAAGAGCAAAAGATGGATCAATTGCCATTGCATGCCGTGAGCTTGACGCTTGGAAATTATACGGCGGGTATGTACACGGTGAATTTAAAAGTAGAGGGTCGCAAGCAGATTTCTAAGTTGTTTGTTATCGCTAGGAAATAATTTTAAGAGAAGAATTCAATTGACTTATAACAGAGAAGGGGTCAACTGCTTGCAGTTGGCCCCTTTCTTATTTTACAATCTTGGGAATCTGGAGAACCTGTGGGTAGCTTGAAGCTGAATGTCCTTAACTTAGGAAGCACACTACTTTTTTAATTTCATTTAGAAGGAATAAGTTATGGGTGACCCAGGAAGCCGCTTTGAGCGGCTTCCTGGGTTTTCAACAAGAAAAAAACGCTTAAGTTGATACCATTCAGCTTGAAGCTGCACGCCAGCTCTATCTTAATAAATCACTAGCCGTTCTTGCCCAATCAGCATTCCGTTTTGCAAAACCAAAATAGTATAAATACCAGAAGTGGTATTTGAGAAATCAAGGCCGACTTGTTGGGTGTCTGCTTTTTGAATATTTTGGAGCAGGCGACCATTGGTATCGATTAGTTGCACTTGAAAAGAACCTTCTATAAAACCAGCTAGTTCTAGATTTACATTTCCATTGCCGGGATTTGGATAGGCCCTGATCTTTCCTTGAGGAATAATCGGTACTAATTTTCTTGACAAACTTTGAGCAGGCTCCGTTCCTACAATTGGCAATACCCCACCATCTACTCTAATTGGAATAACCAAAACACAAGAATTCCCTACCGCTGTTCGGGCATACAATTGGGTCGCACCAATCGCGGCGGCATTAGGGGTATAGGTATTGGTCGCCAAGTTATAAGTCCCTGCGGGGTTGGTCAAACTTGAGTTGAGGAATAATCCGGTGATACTGAGACCAACTGTATTTGCAATATCCAGCGCATTGGGATAGGGAACATTTGCTTGTGGATTAACCAGAGCCGGAATTCTGGCTTTGTTGTTTTGCAAAGCGCCCACAAAACGATCATAGGGATCCGTGATTATTCCAGTATTCGAGATAAGAGCATTCGCAACGATATGATCGGAACCATCTTCTTCATTGAGAATCCATCCCTGATTCATAAAGGTTCCATTGCTATGGGCAATTTGGCCATCTAAAAACATTTTACTGCAAGAAAAATTCCTAACAAATCCAGCGTTACTAAAATTGACATTATTACTTCCTGTACAATAAACGGTCCCTCTAATATTTCCAAAAAATCCGGTCAAAAGATTATGGATTCCTAAATTAACATCCGATATTTTTAAAACCGCTCCACTTCGATTGAGCACGACTCCACTAGAAACAATACCATTTGCCGTTTCATAAATAGAAATGGTTCCAAAATTATTTAAACGACAATTAGAAGACCAGAGCGTTGCACCTCCGGTGCTTTCTGAAAATTCCACATAGCCCGTGCTTTGATTGGTAAATACGCCATTGGCAGAAAGATTCAAACATCGAATAGAATTCGAAATGCCGTTTCCGGAGACTTCTATCGTTCCTGCATTTTCGATCAAGCTAGAGGTAGAAATAGCACTTGCGGTGAATCCTTCTATTGTAAGCTTTGCGTTATTACTATTGGTAAAACTCCCATTCGATACAGACACCGCGACGCCTCTATTTGGATTCCACTCAAACTCAATATCTCCCTGATTGGTAAACGTACCATCCAGACAACTAATCGGCCCACCACTCGTTCCATCTATCACCATATTCCCAGCAGTCGTATTAAAGAATACATTGCTATTTCTTACGATGTGACTAAATTGATCATTGGTGGAAAAATAAATAAATCCTTCATTGACAAATTCAGCGGCAGGATCATTATTTATACAATCTCCGCTCTGGTCGGTGATCTTGAGGATCGCTCCCAATCGGTTAAACATTAGACCATCATTGTCCAAAGCTCCCAACTGACAATCGACTATACTAATATTTCCAAAATTTTCAATGATCTCATTATTTTCTATTCCCTTTCTATTGGGGCTATGGACTACCAAAGTACCTCTTACTCTTAGGAAGCCATTATTGAATAGCGTTTGAGTGACGCTGGTAGTATTCACCAATACCAGTCGTCGATTATTTAAAATATTGAGTTGGGTGTTCGATCCGATGCGCAAACTATTTGCACTTCTATTCAAAAAATTAAAATCGACGGTTCCTGAATTATTGGGAAGGATTACATCATCATTAATTCCAGGGACTGTTCCAGTATCCCAGTTATTGGAATTGCTCCAACGGGTATTCCCGCCATTGCCCGTCCAGGTGATCGTAATAGCAGAGAGCGTTTGGGATAGGAAGAAAAAAAGAAATAAGGTACTTAGAGATAGAAGGTGGTTCTTTTTCATGATTGTTTTTTTTAGGATAAAAAAATAGAAGTTTTTTCCCTGAGCGGAAAAAAACTTCCAATTAAGAACTTAAGTACTTACTTGGTCAATACAATTTTCTCTTGAGCGACCATTTGACCATCCTGTAACAGACGGGTCCAATACATCCCAACAGGAGATTCGCTAAGATCAAAAGAAAGGTGATTTTCAAAAGGCATCTGGCCTAGCTGACGGGTAATGAGCTGGCCTTGTGCATTGAGCACCTGAAGTTCATAAGTCGTGGCTTCTGTTGCAGGTAATTGGACTTGGAAAACTCCAGAAGTGGGGTTGGGAAAAAGAGTCCATTTCAATTCGGCATCATTGGTGTTGCTTTGTCGGAACATCAAAGTTTCCTCTGGCTGATCATTGACGATGGGTTGGACGGAACCCACTACGCGGATTTCAAAAACGCGCGAACAATTTTGAAAGGCTTTTGTATAAAGCATGGTAGCTCCTATCGCCGCATTATTGGGAATATAAGTATTGGTATTGTGATTATAAGATCCTGCATAAATAGTCCGCGCAGGGTCGCGATAAAACTCAGAAATATAAGAAGTCGTAATATTCGCAATATCAAAAACATTGGGATAAGGCACATTGGCTTGCGGATTGACTAAGGCAGTAATCCGTGCTTCTTGGTTGTCTATTGCTCCTACAAAGCGGTCATACGGATCAATGACGATTCCGGTATTGACGATGAGGGAATTTCCAATATGTCCATTCCCGAAAGTGAGGTAACCCATCCAGGCGCTATTCTCGAAAGTTCCGTTGTTAACGATGCGGTTATCTCCCTCGACAAAAGCACAATATAAATTTTGAAAAACACCTTCATTCCTAATATCACTAAAGGAAATATCATTAAAAAAAATCGATCCTGACTTATTATAAAAACCACCATAAGTCGAAATCTCTATTCCAATTGTAGCCTCCTCAATGTTCATATTTCCACCAGAATAATTGACCACATCTCCTCTGATGAACAAGCCTTGACTGGCACCAAGAATTGTACAATCGCCAAAATTAGTAAAACTCCCAGCCACATCAATTCCCTTATGATCCGTTTCAAGGAGCAGGGTAGCGCCTTCCGTATTAATTAACCTTGATCTATTGATTGCAGAAATGGCACTACTTTGATTAGTAGTAAAACCAGAAAAATTCAAGTATCCTTCGTTTTCAAAAACACTGTTACCAGCAATCCCTAATCCTCCAAGACTTGCACTCCCTTCAATTTCCATTCGACCAGTAGAACTATTGACAAGAGTAGTCCCTCCCTGGAGATAAATGAGGTAACTGGTATAGGGAGAATTTTCAAATCTAATCAAACCATTATTGGTCAATGAATTGGCATCCATAAGCATTCGTCCTCTATTTCCATCTTCAAAAACAATAGCACTCGTCGACGTATTTTCAAAATCCTCTCCTATTGATATTCCTCTTCCATTTCCGCCTGCCAAAAAAACAATTTCTCCTTCATTCAATAAGCCACCATTTACAGTGGCTAGTGCTTCAGAAGATCCTCCATTTAAAAATTCGACCCTTCCGGATACTTCATTCTCTATTATTCCATCATTTAGGATACCAAACAAACCTTGATTCTCTATCGTAATCAAACCAAAATTGAGTAAGATTCCATCATTGAGTATTCCCATGCTAGTAGAATTTTGAAGCTCTAAAGTTCCTCTGACATCCAAAGTACCTTCATTATGAATCGCAGTAGGCACTCCTGTGTTAATCAATCTAAGTCTCTTATTATTGAGAATCCGCAAAGTAGATCCCGTCCCAATAAAAACAGACTGAGCTCTTCGAGAGCTATGATTGAAACGAACTACACCTGAGCCAGGAGGAATAATGACATCATCGACACTAGACGGTACAGAACCGGAATCCCAATTGGCACTAGTACTCCAACGGTTACCCGATCCAGCGCCTGTCCAGGTGACGGTTGCGGCCAAGAGGGCATTACTCAAGAGTAGTGCAAAAACAAATAAGGTGGTTTTTTGAATAAATGTCTTTTTCATGATTTTGGATTTTTGGTTTAGTAATCAAGATTTGAATGAGAATAAAATTCCTTTTCTCCCACTTGTAGAACAAGCGGAAGAAAAAGGAATTCGAATCCTGTTTATCTTAAGCGGATGATTTTTTCTTGAGCGATCAGTTTCCCATCTGCCAGCAAACGCGTCCAATACATCCCGGCGGGATATTCGCTGAGGTCGAATGTGGGGCCATTTTCGTAATTGGCATCGCCTTGTTGTTGGGCCATAATTTGGCCTTGGGCATTGAGCACCTGGAGCTCATAAGTCGTGGTTTCTAAGGCAGGTAGTTGGGCCTGAAAAATACCCGTAGTGGGATTGGGAAATAGTTTCAGTTTATTCAATGCGGTTGAATGAGTACTGCCTTGTCGGTACATCAATTGTTCGGCTGGCTTATTTTGAACGATGGGCAACACGCCTCCAATTACTCGAATTCGAATTAGACGAGTACAAGCTTGTATCCCTTTTGTATAAAGTTCCGTAGCACCTATTGCAGCATTAGTTGGGGTAAAAATATTGGCCGCATGATCGTAAGTCCCAGCAGAAATACTCAGCCCCGGATCGAGGAAAAATTCATCCAAAATAGTTGAAGTGGTAATGTTCGCAATCTCGAAGGTATTGGGGTAGGCCACATTGGCTTGTGGGCTGACCAAAGGAGTCACCCATGCTTCTTGATTGTTGATACTTGTAAAAAAACGATTGAAAGGATCAACAACGATTCCGGTATTGAGGATTTGGTTGAAACCATTATGAGGAAGACCATTGGAGTCGTAAATCATCCAGCCATCATTTTCAAAAACATTATTATTCACAATCAATTTATCTCCATTGATAATCCCACATCCAAGATTGTAAAAAGAACTCCAGTTTATAATGTCCCAAGTATTGATATTGGTAAAAGTGATCGCAGCATCTGTGTTGGTAAAAATTCCGGGCGCATTATTGATGATGCCGCTATTGGCACTATCAATAT
>CALLVY010000671.1 GCA_938015925.1 uncultured Saprospiraceae bacterium | reverse complement strand
TCCTTAGATACAACCCAAAATTACTTTTACCCGTCTATCAGGATATAAGTAGTATTTTAGAAAAACATTTACCTACTTTAGGAGAATTTCGAAACAAAAGGCCATCTCGATGAAAAACCGATTCCTGTTTTTAATCCCACTTCTCTACTTGTCTTTTTCTTCTTGTAAGAATAAGCAAGTGGAAAAACTAGAAAGTGAAATCGTTCTAAAGAACGAACAAATTATGATGTACGAGCAGCAGCTCAAACACATGCAAACCACCAATGGTAGTTTACTCGACCGCATGTCTGATCTTTCTATTGTCAGTAAAACAGGAGCAGAAAGCATTCAAAAATCACTGGAATCTTTGAGTCAACAATATGACTTTATCCAAAACCTAACGGAGAAAGTACAGTCCAAAGATTCCCTAAACCTCGCCTTGGTGATGAACCTCAAAAGATCTTTGAGCAACATCAACGATCAAGACGTACAAGTCGAAGTTCGCGGAGGAGTAGTGCATGTCTCTATCTCCGACAAATTACTCTTCCGCTCTGGTAGTGCTAAACTAAACGCGCAAGCCAAAGAGGTACTAGAGAAAATCGCCTTGGTGGTCAATGACCATGAAGAATTACAAATCCTCGTCGAAGGTCATACCGATGACATCCCAATGAAGGGAATGGACAACTGGGATTTAAGTGTCAAAAGAGCCACCTCTGTTGTGCGTACTTTGCAAAATGAATATTATGTTTTGCCAGAACGCATGACGGCCGCTGGCCGCTCGGAGTACTTGCCGAAGTCTGATAATTCCTCTCCCGAAGGTCGCAGTAGCAATCGCCGGACGGAGATTATTATTACGCCTCGTATGGATCAATTTTTTAAGTTATTGGAAGCACCTGCGGTTGCGGGCTAGGAGATTTGTTCTCAGAGTAGGAAAAGAAGGTAGGCGATAATTTGATTTATCGTCTACCTTTTTTTATTGGAACATTTTTTCCTACTATAATTAACCCTTATTCTCCATCCACACTAAAGGTAACCGATCCATATAGTTTTTTATCTTCTGGACATTCATTCAAAATTCTAAACGCAATCGTTTGATCTTGACTTTCTTGCATCTCCAATAAAGGATACCCTCTCTTATACGTCTGGTTTGAAAATTCATAAAGCACTACTCCTTTACTTACATTGAATACCTGTACAATATAGTCTCCCGATTTTTCTCCATCGGTAGCATGGCACTGACCAGAATAGACCCGTAGTCTTCTATTTCGGGGAACAGTAATTCTAAAAAATTCCAACTCTATATTAGTTTCCAACTCAACAATACCAGAACTAACCGTCTTATAAGCAGCCGGACTTCGTCCAAAGTCATTATTACTAGTGATGATTGTATTTCCCTTACCTTCGTCTATATATTGAAAAGTATAATTTCCGATAAGCAGATTATTTTCCCACACACTACTCAGATTAAATTGATTCTCAAAACCTTCTAAACGAATCTTATCAAAAAAATTGTACTTACATTCTCTTGCATTCTCCCTTGAACTAATAGCAGCCACTCCTCCGGGAGTCCCTTGCATAGCCCCCGTAATGGTATTGGTCGCAAAGTATCCATCAATTATAATGGGTTCTTCCGGCCCGGTAGAAAAGATGCTAAATTTATTTCCCGTTACAAAACCACCACTAGGAGCGGTACGCACCAATAAGACAGTCCTTGGATACTTCAGATTATTTTTGGGTACCCAGAATTCAAAATCGGAATACACAATTCTTCCTCCGTTTACATCAAGCAAGACCGCAGCTTCACTATAAGTACCTCTTATTTGCTTTGGACGAACGACCAGACGATGGCCTTTTTCTACTCTTATTGCTCCCAGGCAACCTCCTTCTCCATCTAAACCATCTTGTAAAATACCTCCTATAATTCCAGAAAAATTATTGGTGGTTTGTAAACCTAGCGTGATCGTATACCCCGTTCCAATGTCTGCAATAATGGTATTCTCTTTAAGACGAAGTACTACTCCTGTAGGAATATTAATGGCAGATGCACCAGGACTGCTCTGTACAACAAAGGTACCAGAAGGCAAACACAATTCTCCACCAGTATTCCCATTACTTGTCATTGCATTAAAGGCAGCCTCAAAAGCTGTATTATAAGTAGGAGCATTAGGGATAACGTAATCTAAAAAATTGTAACTACAACCATTCTGAGCCGAAGAAGAATTGACCATTAAAAACAAGAATAAACTAAGGCCAAGGAATTTAAAATAATTTTTCATAGAGTCTATTTTTACTAGTTAATAAATCAAAGAGAAATATAGGTTCACAGTAAAAAGTAAACCTAATAATATAGTATGTTCGCTAGCGTGCACTTAGCACACAAAGCAATTAAGAATGCAATTTCTTTTCGCATTCCTTTTGATTCTATTAGTAAGGTTTTTCTTGAAGTAAGTAGCTGGACGTTTTTTCCTTTTTTAAAGAACTACAGCTTTTATTGATCGCTTAGTTCATCAATCAATTTTTATATTTCTTGTCTTGTTAATTTGAAATTACTTTAAGGTAGAGTTGATTTTAAATTAATTCTTTCATCTTTTCGAGATTTTTTTTTTAAAAAAATTCTACCTGTTGCAAGAAGAGCTTAGAGACAAGTCCCCTTGATATCAGAGAATTGATCTCCCTTACAATAAATCAAATCCCCTTCATCCTTCGAAAAGTCACGTTCATCTGAGAAATAAAATTTCTTTATCCATTTTCCATAAAATGGATAGGCATTCTACCCAAACAACTCTTCTAAAACAGCAATTCCATTCAATCTCAAATTTTAACACTCTCAGCTGTAACTTCTATAAATTTTAGTTGTCTTTATGCTTTATACGTACTACTAATTTCTAAAACCCTAAAATGAAACTTCCAAAAAAGCCGCTTTTCTTCTTGTGTTTGCTATTGCTCTGTCCCTTGATCCATTCTGCCCAAGAGCAGCAAACCGCTACTCCTACGGAAGCAGAAAAAAAGCGCTACTTCACCAAAGACACCAAGGGGCTTGCTCCGACTATTGATGGGGATCTCACTGATCCAGTTTGGGAAACCGTAGAATGGGGCGGTGATTTTATCCAAAGAAATCCCTA
Source organism: uncultured Saprospiraceae bacterium (assembly GCA_938015925.1). Taxonomy (GTDB): domain Bacteria; phylum Bacteroidota; class Bacteroidia; order Chitinophagales; family Saprospiraceae; genus CALLVY01. The sequence continues at coordinate 1,126 of CALLVY010000671.1, read as the reverse complement.
CGAAAACGAAGCGCCTACGCAAAAGACGAACTTTAAAATCCTGTATGACTCCAAAAATCTTTACATCGCTTACCGTTGCCACGATACCGAACCCGACCAAATCGTCAAGCGACTTTCTCGTCGCGATGGCTTTGATGGCGACTGGGTAGAAATCAACATCGACAGCTACCACGATTTGCGAAGCGCTTTTTCCTTTACCATCACTGCTGCTGGCGTAAAAGGCGATGAATTTATTTCAGACGATGGAAACAACTGGGATGGCAGTTGGAATCCAATTTGGTTTACCAAAACTAAAATCGATGAACTGGGCTGGACGGCGGAAGTAAGAATCCCTTTGAGTCAATTGCGTTTTGCCAACAAAGACGTGCATGTTTGGGGCATCCAGTTTACGCGCAGAGATTTTCGAAAAGAAGAGCGTTCGGTCTGGCAATTTATTCCGCGAAGTTCCCAACGCTGGGTGAGTGGCTTTGGAGAACTACATGGGCTTACGGGGATCAAGCCTCAAAACCAATTGGAGATTCAACCTTACTTATTGGCGCAAGCCGAAAGTTTTGAAAAAGAAGAGGGCAATCCTTTTGCTACCGGACGCCGCAACAAATTCAGTACTGGGGTCGACGGAAAAATAGGCGTGACCAGTGATCTTACTTTAGACTTTACGATCAATCCAGATTTTGGTCAGGTCGAAGCAGACCCTTCCGCCTTGGCATTGGATGGCTTCGAAGTTTTCTTTGATGAAAGGCGACCTTTTTTTATTGAAGGTAGAAACATTTATGATTTTCGACTTTCTCCCAGTGAAGCAGGCGGGCCATTTACCAGAGACATCCTTTTCTATTCTCGTCGAATCGGTGGTACACCTCATGGCTCTCCAGATCTTGCCGACCACGAACACCTCGATTTTCCAGCCAATACTTCTATTTTGGGTGCGGCCAAATTTAGTGGCAAAACCCAAAAGGGTTTGTCGATCGGTATCTTGGAATCCATCACACAAAAAGAATATGCAGAGATTGATAATAATGGAGAACGCCGAGAAGAAGTGGTCGAACCTTTGAGCAATTATTTTGTAGGACGCTTGCAAAAAGATTATCGAGAAGGGAATACCCAGATTGGTGGCATCTTCACTGCGGTC
>CALLVY010000670.1 GCA_938015925.1 uncultured Saprospiraceae bacterium | reverse complement strand
TCTTAGTGCATCCAAAAGAACAAAAGAAAAACAAACCTAAGATAAAAAAGGTAGAAGGATAATTTTTCATAAGCAACAAGATAAGCCTCTTCTGCTAAAATTAAAACCTACTTGATCATGATTTTTTCCAAGACCAATAAGACTTAAATATTATCTAGCGCTCCACCTAAATTCACATCTGAGTTAAAAGCATACCTAATATCCGCTTCCAAGTAGTTAGCATTTATTTTGGCCTCTGCGATATCAGTATTCGTACCTCATGGTAGCATGGTACTGCGTTAGCAGAAATTTGGTTTTCCATTCTTGTTCCATTTAATTAAAACAAGAATACCGAGATGTCTTTACTCTAACCATGACAAAAATCACTTTAGAGATTGTGATTTGCCACCTAGGGGTGAAATGAATTAGTGGAGTAGATTTCGCTCACCGATCTTTTCGCTACACCTCAAGCCCAATGATCGAGTTTCGTCGACGGACGGAGATACAGGATCAAAGCTCGACACTAACATTTTGAAAAGTAACTGATCAGCAGTTTAGTGATTTCTCACCCTATAACTCGGCTCATGCCAATGAACAAACATTTAACCGAATCTCAATTCATAGAATAGAACGTGAATTAAGTGTTTATTAATCCAAGGCATAAAATCAATCCCATACTCGAAAGTTTAATTCCTTTTTTACTTTAGAATTATTATCTTTCGACAATCAAATAACCCCAAAATCATACTCTACTGATGCTGAGATCTACAGGATTCTGTACTATACTATTGCTATTCATAGCTCAATTGTCATTTGCTCAACATGATGAATTCAATGATTTGCCGATTGACACTGCTCTGGTCTGGTTGAACAATAATATTGTTAACAATCCAGATCATTTTCATTCTAGTGCTCTAAAAACGTTAGAACAAACCTACCAATTAGGAGATGACCAATTGAAAGGGAAAGCCCATCTGGTATTAATGCGTTGGCATTATTATCTTATTCCATTTACCATAGATTCTATATATTATCATGGCGAAAAAGCGCTTGTTCTATTCAAACGTGCGGACGATAAACTAAGTTTAGCAGCCACTAGTGCTGAATTAGGGGATGAGTACATAAGGAAGAATGATTCCAAGCGAGCGGAAGAATTAATTTTTGAGGCGATCGATATCTATGAAGAACTAGGAGAAAAAAGAGAACTTGGGGCTGTTTACCGAAAGTTAGCGAATGTGTTCTTCAATCAAAATGAGCCTGAATTGTCTATTAAATATGGATTAAATGCTGTCGAAATCGCAAAGGAAACAGAGAACAACTTTGAATCTGCCATGTCGTGGATGGGCTTGATCAGAGCATATCACGATAATGGAGAATTGGAAAAAGCCATACAAGCTGGAGACAACTGTATATCTATAGTAAATGAATTGATCCCTAATGAGAAATTTCTTTTGGCAAAAGCGCACGCCTATCGTGGTGAGGTTTGGTTGGATCTAGGCAAATATCAAGAGGCGCTTGAAGATAACAAGATTGCACACGACACCATTGCGGCTCAGGTTGGGGTCGAACACAATGGGACTAAGACCTTTCGTCAAGGTATTGGCCATGCTTATTATTTACAAGGTAAATATAATGATGCAATTCCTCATCTGGTAGCTGCCGTTGAAGGCTATTCCGTCGATGGTCAGGATCGTAAAGCTGCATTGCAGAAACTTTATAGTATTTTAGCAGATTCCTATTCTCAAATTGGTGATTTCGAGAATGCCTTTATAAATCAAAAAATAATAAAGGAAATATCTGACACGGTAACTAATAAACGAATTGCTAACCTGGAGTCTGAAGCCCTCTTCAAATACGAATCAGGTAAAAAAGATCAGGCTATTGCTGAGCAGGCAACAATTATCAAACAGAGTGACCGCATCCAATTGTTAGGAATGGGATTCATAGCTTTATTGCTTCTTTTCCTTGGGGCGCTGTATTACTATTTTCGTCGCAACAAAAAAACTTCTCATGAATTGCTAGTTAAGAATCAGGAAAACGAACTACTTCTCAAAGAAATCCATCACCGGGTCAAAAATAACCTGCAAACGATCTCCAGTTTACTTAGTTTACAATCAGAAAGCATCACTGATAAAAGCGCGTTTGATGCGGTCCAGGAAAGTAAAAACCGGGTGGCTTCTATGGCACTTATTCACCAAAAATTATATCAGGGAGAAAACCTTGCCGCCATCGAAATGCGGGATTATTTTGAAACCATCGGAAAAGCCATCAAAGATAGTTTTGGAGAAAAGGCTAAGAACGTTTCACTTGAGATTGATATGTCAGAAATTGAACTGGATGTAGATACTGCCATTCCAATTGGGCTTATCACTAATGAATTAATTACTAATTCTCTTAAACATGCTTTTCCCGATAAACAAAATGGCCAGATTTTGATTACCTTAAACCAAGGAAAAGATGGTCTGTTGAAATTACAGATCGCAGATAATGGTAAAGCCTCCAAAAATGAATCGAATGTCAAAAAAGAAAAAGGTTTTGGTTCTTTGCTAATTCAATTACTAACGACTCAATTAGGTGGCTCTTTAGAAAAATCAAATGATGCTGGAACCTTAACGGTGATTCATTTTCCGATGCAAGAGAAGTCAGTGGCTTGATCAAAAACTACGATGAGCAATTTTAATATTCCAAAAAACACTGCCAATAGTTGAAACATGACCAACACATTTTTTTTTACTACTGCCCTAAAAATGGTACTTTTACCAATCTTCTTACTGGGACAAACAACCCTGTTTTCTCAAGACAATAATAAGGTCCTTGGCGCCTCTTCTGATCCAGTTCAAAAATTAGAACGACTCTATCAATTAACAGATTCCACTCGTGGAATTGACCTTTTACAGTCCAGTATTTTTACCAAGGAAGCTCAGGAAATAGCGGAGGCTTCTGGGCAGAAAAAACTTATAGCTCATGCCAATTTATTAGCCGGTCAAACTTATATAGAACTTAGTAAGTATGATTCCGCATTATATTTTTTGAACACAGCCGAATTGTTCTTTGAAGAGAATATTGACCCTATTGCTAACGGAGAAGTTGCTTATCAAAAAGGGGTAATTGCTTTGAAAAAAAGAGACTATGATTTGGCAATGACTAACCATTATAATGCTATGGCTGTCTGGGAAAAAACAGGGTACAAATTGGGACTAGGCAAGGCATTAGTAGGCATTTCAGATGTTTATTCTTACCAAAATGAATTTGATGAATCAATTAAATATGGCAATCAAGGCATAGCCATTTTTAAAGAATTAGGAGAATATAGACTTCAAGCAATGGCGGAAAGTGAAATGGCCTATAATTATCTCTTTCAAGGTGATCCCGATCGTGCACTGGAACAGGTCAATCTGGCTTTCTTACTCATGGAAAACACGCTATCCAAACCTCTTCACTTGGCCAAATTATATAATACAAGGGGAAATATTCTTAAAAATATGGACCGTTATGATGAGGCTTTGCTAGATTACCAAAAAAATCTAGAATTAAGTGAAAAAGGGAAATCGTCAAGAGGAATAATGGTAGGGCTCGCTACTTTTGGTCACATCAAACTTTTGAAAAAAGATTATTCCGGCGCCCTGCCCTTTACACTAAAAGCTATTGAAATGATGAAGGAATCAGGAGATATGGTTAATCTTTGGGAGAACTATATGTACCTTTCGGATATTTATGCAGGTCTGGGTGATTTTGAAAAAGCCAATCAATACACCTTAGCTTATGCGCATGAAATGGAACGTTTATATGAGCAAAAATTCGAACAAATTGGTTCGGAACTGGCACAAAAGTATGAGACTGGAAAGCGGGAAGCAACAATTGTCTTGCAACAACAGCAGATTGACCAACAGGCAATCATTCAGAAACTTGGAATTGGTATTGCCGTTTTAATGATCCTGTTTATGCTTACGTTAATTTATTTTTTTAGAAAAATGAAAACAACAACTGGGGAATTAAAAGTTAGAAATAATGAAAACGAATTACTTCTCAAAGAAATCCATCACCGAGTAAAAAACAACCTACAAACGATCTCCAGTTTACTTAGTCTTCAATCAGAAAGCATCACTGATAAAAGCGCGTTTAATGCGGTCCAAGAAAGTAAAAACCGGGTGGCTTCTATGGCGCTGATCCATCAAAAACTGTATCAGGGAGAGAATCTGGCCGCTATCGAAATGCGGGATTATTTTGAAACTATTGGAAAAGCTATCAAAGATAGTTTTGGAGAAAAAGCTAAAAATATTTCGCTTGAAGTAGAAATGTCAGAAATCGAATTAGACGTCGACACTGCCATTCCGATCGGGCTAATTACAAATGAACTCATCACTAATTCTTTAAAACATGCTTTCCCAAATAAACAAAATGGTAAAATTTTAATTACCTTAAGTGAGGAAAAAGATGGTCTGTTGAAGTTACAGATCGCAGATAATGGCAAAGCCTCCAAAAATGAATCGAATGTCAAAAAAGAAAAAGGTTTTGGTTCTTTGCTAATTCAATTACTCACAACACAATTAGGTGGAAAACTGGAGAAATCAACCGAGGCAGGAACCTCTACGATTATTGAGTTTTCCATACAAGAAAAATCAGCAGCTTAAAAACAGATCAAAATAATGGAAGATACTCCTGCAAAAATCCTGATGGTAGAAGATGATATGATCATTGCGGCTGACATTTCTATGCAGCTAACCAAGCTAGGATATGAAATAACCGGAATAAACACCCGTGGCGAAGATGCCCTCACTACCTTGGAACAAAATCGCCCTGACATTATCCTAATGGATATTGTCTTATCCGGAAAAATGAATGGGATTGAAACGGCTCTGATCGTTTTGGAAAGATTCCAGATCCCAGTAATTTTTCTGACTTCCAATTCTGATGACGCAACTTTCCAACAAGCCATCAAAGCAAAGCCCTATGCTTTCATTTCAAAACCTTTTCAAAAAGCTGACCTTGAACGAACCCTTAAGTTGACCCTTCAACGTATCTCGGTTGAGCAAGAATCAGAACCCTCAAGCGAATCCGCAGATCATGTATCTGCGATGGATGATCGTCTCTTTATTCGTCATAAAAATCAATTGGTCAAAGTACTACTCACCGATATTCTATACGCTGAAGCGGATCGAAACTATTGTAATATTTATACCAAAAAGCAAACCTATCTTCTATCAGTCCCGCTCCGGAATATTGAGTCTCAGTTGCCTTCCGATTCATTCATTCGTGTTCACAGATCCTTTGTCGTTAACTTGAAACAAGTAGATTCCATTAGTGAATACCATGAGTTCCTGACCATTCAATCTCATCAGGTACCTATTGCAAGAAGATCAAAAGAAGAAGTTGTAAAACGCTTGAAAATGATCTAAGACTTACCACACTTAACTTCTCTATCTAGTCTATTGCCACTCGGGGATCAAAACCTACCGTTCGGAAGGTATCTCTATTTTCTTTTATCGTTCTGACTAACTTGCCTTCGGCGCAATGAACTCATTGTTCCATTACCCTGTATACTCCAAAAACAAGCAACAAAATCACCTGCGATGCTAAAGTCATCAACACCCAAAATAATCATTCTTGAGAGTCAAATGATTATCGCTGCAGATATATCACTCCAACTTTCCAAACTTGGCTATAATGTTTTGGGGATTAATACCTGCCCAGGTGATTTATTTAAAACCATCAAAAACAAATGTCCTGATATCGTTTTGATGAACCTCAAAAAACAAAATACAGCGCAACGTCTAAGAACTGCCAGGACTATTTTAAAGACCTTTCGGACTCCTGTTATTTTTTTGAGTGCCTATACCAGCCAAGATTTATTTAAAAAAATTATCCATGTTCAGCCCTATGCATTTATTACTAAACCCTTTGAGCTGAAAGATCTGCGAAGGGGTTTAAAAACTGCGCTGGACAGAATGGATGCCGAAGGTTATTGGGATAAAAGCAACCTTCAGGTCTGACAAAAGCGACTAACAATGAACTGTCCTTTTTTTTCAAAAACCGCTCGGATAGCAAGAATTACCGTTGGGACAGCAAGACCTTGCCTTTAGGACAACAATCCTGAAAACAATTATACCAAGCACTAATTTTACAATGTGGTTTATTTAATTAATTAAATATTTTCAATATGTTTTCTCTACCTCATTTCAACCAATTAAAAACAAAAAATGCCTTAAAAGAATTTTCGGAAATTTATCTTAAATCTTCGGGTTTACCAATTCCTGATTCCTACTTATACCATTCAAAAAATAAAATTTTTGGTATCTACTGGAAACAAGAACTCATCGGAGGATTTATCCTGGGAAATTGTCCGGACTTTAGAACTATTGATATTTTTGCGGAAGCATCTCAGCACCAGAGCATACATACTCAGATGGAATATCTAGCTGAATACACAGAAATTACTTGTTTTTGGATCAAACGAAAATTCAGAACAAATACGCTGTTAAATTTTTTCACCTGGTTAGCTATGTCTTATGCATTAAAAAAATCCAACACAAAATATTTTCTTTTTGGTACCTGCTCGCGCTCGCTGGCTCGACTCTACGCCACCACACCCAAGTCTATTTTATTGCATCAGGATTTTATTAATAAAAAACCAACGTTCATTTTTTGGGCAAAAAGAAGTACTTGCATTTTAGGAATTTTAGAGATTTTATTTTTTAAAATGAGACGACGTGTTGGCCTTATTAAATTCGAATTGACTTAAACTTTTAAAATACATTTAGCCCATTGAACTATTGAAAAAATACAATTTATTTAAATACTAGAAAGCTAGTATTTCTTTCATCACTTAAAAAAATTCCCCTTGCAAGAAACATCCAACTTTTCGAAGGTTTTGTCCTCACTATGAATGGACGTTAACCCATGTTTTTATTCCACAGTTATTGAAGCAGGGTTGCCCATTGTCTCTGACAATTTTGGTCGCTCTAACCTTTAAAATTGTATCCAATATTTCTTGCTAGAAGGAGAAGAGCTATGGCTTTATCGTTTTGTCGATTACTATTGACTAATACAAAATAATTTTTTTTAATTTTTAAAATCATTAAAATGAAAACCTTTTTCTCCTGGGCCCTCCGGCTCACTGTATGCACTGTTTTTTTCTTCTTTACCCAAAACGCACAGGCGCAACAAAGTGATGTGTATGATTTAGGAACTGTATGGACTTTGTCTACCATTCGCATCGATGCGAATATGGATGACGAATATCTCCAGCGATTAAGCAAGACCTGGAAAGCCACAATGGATGAGGCGAAAAAAGAAAATCTCATTCTTGATTACAAAGTACTGATGGGTAGTCCGGCCAATAAGGAAGACTTCAACCTGCTGCTTATGGTGGAGTTCAGTAGTATGGGCAGCATGGATCCTGATCCTGTTAAAGATGCCAAATGGAAGGCTATCCGTCAACGCATCGAAGCCAGACCTGACCATAAGGAAATTCTCCAAACCTATGGAAAAATCCGGCAAATATTTGGGCAGAAAATCATGCGAGAGATTACTTTGAAGTAAAAAAGCAAAACCAAATGAGTGGTCAGTCCCGATAGTTTATTATCGGGATTCCCCACCATTCTCATTAAACCATTAAAAAAACATATTAATTTAATTAAATATTTAGAATCATGAAAAACACAATTTTATCTGTCCTTGTCGCACTACTGTTTGTAGGTTCCCTTTCAGCACAAGATGTCCCTGTCGCAAAAAAGCATGAAAACCCACAATGGAAATGGGTTGTTTCATTAGACTTTCATTCTGGCAAAGCAAACCGAGCTTACGAGATTATTGACACCTATTTTTCTAAAGCTTCCGAAAAGGCTGGTACGGCTCAACCTGAGATGAAACTTAAAATGGAAACCGGAGAGGCTGACATGATAGTCGTATGGAATATTGAAGGCGGTATTGAAGAGCTGAACTGGAGTTTAACGCCTGATTCTGCCAAGTGGCTAAAAGCAATGGTTGAAATAACCGGAGGTAAGGAAGAAGCCAAAGCTATACGGGATGAATACTCTAGTTTAATCCGGTCAGCAAAAAGAGAATTGGCACTGGCTGATTAGCGATTGTGATTACGAACGTTTGCAAAATTTAATCTACCCGGTTTACATCGTTGTCTAGTCACGGCTTTAGGGCACTGGCTAGACAACGGTTTTTTCTAACATAAAAAAACATCATAACTATGAAAAAGCTTGCAGATTACCGATATGTAGGGAAGTGTTGTTTTCAATAAAAAACTGTATGAAGGTATGGTGCGAATGCTATACCGATACAAAAATGGTTTGGGAAAAATATCAAACCATTTTCTATCGGCATACCCTCAAAACAAGTGGTTTACGAAAATAAAAATCCCAAACCACTTCGTTTTGAGTATAGTTGACTTTGACCATGGGGATTTTAAAAATCAAGAAGAAAGCAAAATAGAATTGTATGTAGACAATACGCTCCTTGGCACCATTGACCCAAATCCCCAACATGCTCTAAACTTTTAAAACAAAGCTAATCCATTGGACCATTGAAAAAATATAGTGCCAAGCAGTCCACGATTCGATTGAAGTATCGAAACGAATTAAAAAAGTACGATTTGCGAATCAATCGCATTATACGAGCCCAACAATGCATTATCCGACTTTCTCAATAAACCATTCGGAAAGCGAGGACTACCGTTCGGACAGAAGCTCTGAATCGAGACTATTCCATCCATAAATTTGAACTAAATTCTTAACTGTTTACATAATATTAAAAGTCATTTACCTAAATATTAAGAACATGAAAGTCATACTATCGATCGATGACAATTAATTATTCGGATATGCATCAATCTTTTAATCACTCCAAGAAATTAATATTCTAATTATGAAAAATCTAATTAACTTATTCTTGATCTTACTAAGTTTAATCAGTTGGAATCAAGGTATTGCTCAGGAATCCTTTCAGCAAAAATTTCAAAATATAGAACCCCACCCCGTTAAGATCATGAGGGGGACTGAAGTCTTACTGATTATAGAAGGACAAGGTATTGACGAAGTTACGGTTAAAGAAGGTGATAGAATAACCTTTAAATTACCAGAAAATGTAGACCTCAAAGAGACTGCAATAATTGGTGCTGAACCAAGGTATATGACTAAATACCGTAACAAAAGTATAAAAATTGAATTCTTCAAGAAGTTTAGTGAGTTCGAACAAAGAAAAGGGCAAAAGCTATTATCTATGGCTTCAAATTATAAGGGCGTGGACTTAGCAAAACTCAACCAAATGGAGGTAGTCAACAGCTTTTCAAAACAACCCATTTTTGAAAATCTCGGCACACATAGTTTTGCATACGCTTTTAAAGAAACAGAAATTCTTCCAATTGGATTTTCTTATGATGGCTTTGATAATATAGCTTTCGGAAGTAACAAAGTATATTCCTATTCAAGTGCACGAAACTTTGAAAAAGGTTTTTCTGTAGGCGTAACTGGTGAGGCTCCAATTCCAGGAACTCCTGCTACCGTAGGCTTAGGGGTTGCTTATTCTGAGGCAAAGAAAGAGGGAGGCTCCGAAGAGGATATCTATTTTTCAAATTATTCCGGGGTAAAGGTCTACACAGTTAGTCTATATGAAGAAGATTTGGTTGATGTTCTTTTAAGTGATAAATTTAAAGAAGCAGTAATGAGTCTGAATAATCGGGGTGAAGTCAGGAGAAAAATAATTGACAGATTTGGAACACATTATCCTGAAAGTGTAACCTATGGAGGTTCATTTAGATCATGGAAGCATATCTCTTCAAGAGATTATTACGATATGGTGGAAAAAAATATTAATGTATCAGCAGAAGTAAAACTTGCAACACCTACTGAAAGTAAAATAATGACCAGTAAAATATTAACAAAAAATGGTAGTGGTTTTGAAAAAGCTGTAGAAAGCACTGAAGGTGGAGCACAAGGAAATGCTGGATTCAATTTCAATAATGTCGAAAAGAATGAATATAAAGAAAGACTTAGTAATTCAAAAGGTGATTTCCGAGCCATCGGTGGACCAGGAGATAATGCAGCGGCAATTGACGTTCATCTTGTTGAAATACATAAATTAGTTTACCCACACATATTTAAAAACGGATCTGAGAAAGATGCTTTGAGTACAAAAAGAGAATGGATAAGACTGGAAGTATTGGACTACCTAAAAGAAGAATTACCCAAGTTATCAAGCACTGTTCCAACCTATAAATTATACAAAGTGAAGTTAAATCGTGCTAAAAAGGTCGGCAAAAATCTGGATGATGCAAATCAAAAAATGATGGGCTCCATCATACTAAAAGAACCAGGAAATCCTATGGAATACCCTTTATGGAAGGAAGATAAATTTGTGATGATTAATGAGACTAGTGGTGAATTGAAACTAGACCCTAATCAAGAGTGGACGATCATAAAAGTTCCCGTTATTAATGGTGTACCAAAGGACATCACTATAAATGCGGAAATAAAACTTACAAATTTAGATGATTGTTGTGGAAATGATCTTCATGCTGGTTCATTCCCTATTAGGTTGAAAGAAATTGACGGAAATAAATCTTTTACAAAAAAAGTAACGCATACCGCATTCTTTGAAGAAACAAACTGGGAAGTAAAATTTGTAATTCAGGAAATTCCGAATTTTGATATCCCTGGCTCAGGACAAAGTGATCGTGCTCTAAGAACCCTCTCAAACAACACTGTAAAGTATCCAACCAGAAAGGCTAGCTATACAGAAAAAGAATTTAAAGGGTTTACCAAAGCTACTGTGGTTTATAATGGACCAGTCAGAGAAGTAAAATTCCACGGTCAAAATTATATAACCATGGAGCAGGCCAAAGCCATCGCTACACAGAATGGATGGCAGATCGCAAGCAGCAGCGAGATCATTGCCGCTTTTCAGAAACACAAGCTCGATGTATACGCCTTCGGCATGATGGCGGATGGCCGTTTTGCCGTGCCCGTCCAGAAGGATCACTCCAATTTTAAGAAAGGACCAAATATTGGTGCTTCCGGAGGTAATCAGGGTTTCTTTTATACCATGTCTGAAAACATTACGGCAACAAAAGCAACAAGTTCCACAACTGCTGCACCCCCGACGACGACGACCACTACCACCTCAAATAAATCCAAAGATGGATTATTTGATTTTAATGGTACTTATTACATCACCGACGCTAAACACAAGAGGGCACTTAGATCATCTCCTGGAGGAGGTGTTTATCACCATAATCTACCTCCTAACAGCCCCGGAAGTGTTTTTAATTGGTATTTCATGCCAACAGGTGATGGATACTATTATATTTATGATCTTCAATATAATAAAGCCTTGATTGGGCCTGATTATTTTGATCACTTAGGTAGCGGTTCAGCCGGAGTTTATCATCAAGACGCAAATGGAAAAGCAACTGCGCAGTGGAAAATCACCCCAAGTGGTACCGCAGGGCAATATATTATCACAGATCGTAAACACAATATGTCCCTTGTTGCGGGAGATGTAGCAAACGACAATATTTACCTTCAGTCACACAATAACCGTCAGAATGCATACTGGATTTTTACCCTCACTGACGCTAAAGCACCAGCAAGCAAACCTGATCCTAATGCTACTCCAACTCAGACCACCACCACAACAACAACAGCAACAACAGCAACAACACCTACCACTACTACTACCTCAACACCAACTACAGGAGTGCAGAAAGGAAAGGAAAGCCCCTTCAAAGAGACACCATGGCTGGATAATGACTTCGTTCGCATTCAGAATAAATCGAACAACACCCATTACATCCACAATCAATGGGGAGAATTAGAAAGTAGTCCAATCCAAGCAGACTGGTTGAGTGCACAGTGGAAATTTGTTGCATATGCCGGAACTAAGAACGTAGGGAATTTTCAAAATCGCTCTAATCCTGAATTATATCTTATTAATAATGAGGGAAATGTAGAAGTAGAAGTTGTAAAAAATCCGTCCAACTTACAATGGGATATACTACTTTGGAGAATTATCCCTGATCAGGATAATGATGGTTGGTTTCGGATAGGTAACTTAGGTACCGTTAATGAATCGCTTCAAATAGAAAATGGGCAACTTAAAGTTGGCGTGTTAAAAAACAATTTGTCAGACGCTATGTGGAAAGTGGAATTTGGTCCAATAACTGGCAGCGGCGTAGTTGCTGCGCCTCCAAAAACAAAGGCGGCCCCTCCAAAACCAACTAATGTAGCTTTAAATAAACCAACTAAACAATCAAGTGTTTTCGCAGGAAATGTGTCCAAGTATGCTGTAGATGGAGAAATACAAGGTGAAAGTAGGCCTGCTCATACGCTAAGAGATAATAACCCATGGTGGGAAGTGGATCTTGGTGCGAATTATAATATTAGTCAGATTAATGTTTTCAATATAACAGACAACAATTTAAAGTATAGAACACATAATCTTTATATCAGAGTTTCTAAAACACCATTCACCAAAAATGATGGTCAGGGATTTGCAGATAATGTTTTTCCCAATACAGTAGGATACTATAAAGGCAATGCGACAGGAAGGTATGTCAGAATTTTCCTTGTTGCAAATGAATACCTTAATATTAGTGAAGTACAAGTTATGGGTGTACCGGCTACAGAAGAACCTGTTGCCGAGACGCCTGCTTCCAATACCATGAATCCAGCGTCTCCCGGCTCTGTCCGCATTCAAAATAGCTGGAAGAAGACGCATTATATCCACAATCAAAATGGAAAGATTGAAGATGGACAAATCCAAGCCAACGATGTGTCCAACTGGTGGAGTGCTCAATGGCAAATAGTTCCGGTACATAGTGGTTGGGTTCGCATTCAAAACAAATGGAAACCCGATCAATACTTGCACAATCAGAATGGCAAATTGGAAGTTGGAAAGATTGATAACAATTGGGCAAGTGCTATGTGGAAACTCGTTCCAACACATAGTGGCTGGGTTCGCATCCAAAACAGCTGGTATAAGGATCAATACATCCACAATCAAAATGGCAAATTGGAAGTTGGAAAGATTGATAACAATTGGGCAAGTGCCTTGTGGAAAGTAGAATAGACGACAACCAAACTTGAGTCATCCCAAATTTTGGAAATTTATGAACTCATAAAGTTATCAGAGAAAGAGTCATTGGCACATTAGACATTAGTCATTGGAGAAATAAATTCTTATTTTTAATGACTATACCGATACGAAAATGGTTTGGGAAAAATATCAAACCATTTTCTATCGGCATCCCCTCAAAACAAGTGGTTTAAGAAAATAAAAATCCCAAATCCTTAGATGCCGATTCATCGGTACCACTTCGTTTTGAGTATAGTGTCCGATGACTTTCTTCGGACACTCTGCCAGATTACAAAATGATTTTCAGCAGCAGAATTTTAAAAAAAGGATGCTCAAGTTTATCTTTTAGCTTGAATCAATAAGTGACGGAGCAAAATTATTGATAAGTTATTTTGACAGACTGAAATTTCATAAATAATTGACTAAAAGGAAATTATGTTGAATATTTTGGACTGTCTTAAAAAAATAACTTATTGATAATTCCGTCCAATAACTTAAAAAAATAAAGACATGTCAAACAGCAGTAGAATATTTTTGATGATAATTATCTTTTTCAATTTGTTTCTATTTGCAGGGTGCAAACAACAAGTAAAGCAAGTCAAAGAGCTTTCATTAGAAGATAAAATATCATTAGCAGTAAAATCAAGAAAGATTCCTACATCAAGTGAACAAAAAGTAAGCTTTACAGCTCCTGAATGGATAGAAGGTAGAGGATCTCATAGTACTGAGATATTTAGCCATTTGGAAAATTACCTTCCGACCGCCTTAATAGAAAAGGGAAGCACTGAAACAAGGACTCTTCCAGAGAAGATTAGTAGTACTCTGGGACAGGAAGTTCTTACCAGTACCTTTTTTGAAAAAGAAACGTCCCTTGATCAAATCTGTAATGACAAACAAGTCAATGGAGTAATCGTCCTCCATAAAGGTGAAATTGTCTATGAAAAATATCCTGAAATGGATCCTGCTGACAGGCATTTTCTAGGGTCAGTGAGTAAATCTTTTATTGGAACTGTAATCGCACATTTGGCAGACGAGGGAAAATTGAACGAACAAGATCCAATTGGAAAACATCTATCGGAATTTCGAGATAAACCTTTGGAGAATGTTACGATTGATAATTTACTAAGGATGGCTTCGGGGATCAACTGTCGGGAGCATGTGAAAGACAGAGTCTCCTTTACGGATCCTAATCATTGTTTCTACAAATTGCTACAGCATTCCGAATATTTTCCGATGCCTGATTCAGGGTTAGAGGAAAGTTTTATGGAACTATTGGCCAATGCTGGAGAATATGAGCCTGCCGGACAAACCTATGACTATACTTCCGCCAATTCTGCTATTCTGACAGCCATCGCTGAAAGAGTCTCTTCTAAACCATTTCATGAGTTGGTTCAAGAATATATATGGTCAAAAATTGGAGCCGAAGATGATGCACGAGTTACCCTATCCAGAAACGGAGTTGCCGGAAGTTACGGAACCATACTCATGCGCTTGAGAGATCTTGCTCGATATGGATTAGCTTTTACAGATGATGCGACTACCAAGATTGCTTCGGACAGATTCCTAAACCAAATCCATAAAGGAGATAAAGAATTATTTAGGTCTGAAGGTGGGACAGGTAAAAGGTTATGGCTGAAATTTTATGAAGATCAAGGGCCTCTTTTTCAAAGTTATCATTGGGATGTTATTTTTGAAGATGGTGACTTTACCAAATTTGGACTTGGAGGCCAATGTGTTTACATATCTCCAGCTAAAAGATTAGTTATTGCTTGTTTTAGTGCCAACAAGGACGAGACTCAAAATAATAATAACATGACACGCCTTGTCAGAAGTTTGGCCTTACTTGAAGATTTTAAATAATAAAAATAATTCAAGATTGAGCCAACAATGTGTATGATGCTCATATCTTCCATTCGGTCGGAAAGTCACATAAACAAATCGGTTAGAGGTCTAGGTACATTGGTCATTGGAAAATTAAACTCCTTTTTCGGTGACTAGTTGCCAATGTCCATCTTCTGGTATCTTGCAAAAAATCCAGTAAGCCTTTTCGAAATTTTATTACCCTATTAATCTGGCAAATAATATGAAAAACTTACTATGTTTCTTCACATTGCTACTGTTTTTTTCACTTTCATCAATAGCTCAACTACCTGACTCTATATTAAATCAGGTTGACACTTTAGTGAAAAATCTGGAGCAATCCTTAATAGAATATGAGGAAAAATTAGACATCGCTGCTTCCAAGAACATTATAACAGCCAAAGAAATCATGAACCGAGGATATGATAATTTGGATGAGCTAATCAATTCGGTGCAAGGCATGTACTTAACAAATGAATGGACGACTTCTCAGATAGGGGCGAGAGGAGTAAGCCCTAGTGAATTGAATAATCAACGTATGTTGGTTTTGATAGACAATATTCCATTGAATAATCCTATGACCGGGCAAGCTCCTTCCGGAATTGAGTTGCGCGGAATCCCCATGGAAAATATTGAAAGTGTTACGATCATTCGATCTCCAATGGGAATTCTATATGGGAACAGTGCCATGAATGGAGTGATCAGAATTAAAACCAAAAAATCAAAAAAAGGGGTTGGAGTATTTGTTGACGCGGGTAGTTTTGGAAAGTATGATGTTGGTTTATCATTAGGTCAAACATGGGAAAAAACTTCTCTTTCTTTATCGACCAGACTAGGCTCTATTTTGGGACAGGATATTTATATTCCCGAATACAACGCAGCCATTCCTGAAAGTGACCAAATGGATTATGCAGGAATTCAATTAAAATTGAACCATAAGAATCTCTCGGTAAAAGGCAGTTATTTCCAGAGAGAGGGAGCTATTATTTTTGCACATGATCCAGTGGTTGCACCAGACAGCACTTCGGATGCTTTTTTTGAAGGGGGGACTTATTTTGAACGAAGCCTGTTCGCGGATATCAGTTATGATGGGCCAATTAAAGAAAATCAATCTATTCATGCCCGACTATTTTTGAATTACGACCTGGATGAACGGCAATTGGAATACGTTTGGGGATCTGGAAATATTTTAGAAAAAAACAGGACACAAGAAAATATATGGGCAGGAGTAGAATACCAACATTTGTTTAAATTTCAACAAGATCATCAATTACTGTTAGGGACAGAATTCTGGCATATCCCTATTGCTAATTATACCTCTTCTGAATTGAATGGGCCAGATACCAATCTAGATTTCACCTATTGGACACTCGGCATTTTTGCTCATGACAGCTATCAATTTCAAAATGGATTTGCCATTAATGGTGGTATTCGGGCAGATCTAAATTCATTCACAGATCCAGTTTTTTCTCCGCAGATTGCCATGCTTTATACACCTACGCAAAAGACTACTTTGCGAGCTGGGTATAGCCGAGGTTACCGATTACCCAGCATTTTAGAAACGGATGTCATTCAGGAATTTCAACCTTTACCTAATCCTGATTTAATTCCTGAAATTTCTAATAACCTAGAACTGGGATGGAAACAACAATTAGGGAGAGACTTAAATGTAGATATTACACTTTACTATCAACAATTAGACAATGTGATCCTTAACAGTCTGACTATGTTTCAAAGTGATAACGCTGCTACTTTGGAAGCCATGGGCTTAGAAGCTGGGTTATCCATTGATTTACCAGAAAACATTCAAACCTATTTGTATTACAATTTTCAATTTGATAATGAAACGAAAGTAAATATGCCTTCTCCTTTATGCAAATTTGGAGTTACCGTTCCCTTCCTGAAACACTTTACCCTTTTTGCGGAAGGACAACATGAAGGCAGCCGATACACATGGGATGGCACCTATACCTTACCCTATTTTTTAATGAATTCAAATTTAAGGTTTAGTCCTAAAGTAGATAGTTCTAAGAAAAATGCAAAGTGGTTAAATCAATCCAGTATTTCATTTAGAGTTTATAATTTATTTGACCAATTCTATCAACATCCTTCAAGACAAGAATTACAGACAAGATTTATGGGGCAGAATGGCCGAACCTGGCAAGCAAAATTGGTCTTGCAGTTTTAGTCATTTATGAAATTATGTAAGGACAAAACATTTATCAAACAGCTACTTAATTTATTCTTATGAAACAGTTTATACTTATTCTGGTTTATAGTTTTATTTATTTCAACACTTTTGCTCAAGATGATAATCCCTTAAGCGGATGGTCTGTCGGGACCGAAAAAGGATACGCACAAATTACCGGAGAAGTACGCCCGGCCAGCGGATTTGGTTTTGGTGCTTATGGTAATAGATCATTCACAAATTTTCTTTCAGTGCGGTTTAATTTAGGAATGGGTGATGTACGCGGTTTAGACAAGACCACAAGTAATAATTGGCAGAACCATCCTGTTTGGAATGGATCTGTAAACCCTGCAATAAACTATAATACTGCTAATTCAAATTCTATATACGCTAACTATAAAACGAGTTATCAGGAAGCCAGTTTGCAGGCAGTTTTCACATTCACCCAATTACCTTTTTTTAAAAATAGTAGCTCCTTTGACGGATTCTTCTTAGCGGGTATTGGAGTTATGCAATACACTACTATGGTTGATGCGATAAATGAAAACGGTCAGATTTATGACTTCGCGCAAATCAATGCAATGCCTGCTTTTTCAGATGCTGAAACATTTGCGAACCTGAATACCATTGCAGATGGCAATTACGAAACTCAAAGTAATCAAGATGCCCAAGTTACTCCTTTGTATCAATTTGGTGTAGGTTTGAAATGGAAGGTTCGAAAGGGTATCGCACTTTCTCTGACCCATCGAATTTCTTTAACCGCGACAGATAATCTGGATTCATATATGAGGAATCCAGACAATACTATAAATGGAATAAATGACATTCATCACTTCTCTACAATTGGAGTGAGTTATATTTTTAGTAAAAAAACAAAACAAGCATTACCGGAAATCCCATCTACCCCTCCAACTCTTTCTCAGGAACCAAAGCCGGAACCTGTTCATGAGTCAGAACCAGAATTAATAGTCGAACCTATATCAAAACCGGAAGTTGAACCAGAACCAGAAATTGAACCAGAATCAGAGCCAAAGCCAGAATCTTTAGTAGATATTGTAGAGTTAACCATAGATGAAGAGGAAGTGGTGAAAAGAGCTTTTGAGAATACAGAATTTGAGACTGATAAAGCAGTTATTAGATCCGTCTCATTTAGTTCACTTAATGAACTGGCGAATCTTTTGACAGAACATCCAAAATGGAAACTTAGAATTACAGGACACACCGATAATATGGGGACAGCGGAATGGAATATGGATCTCTCCCGAAGAAGAGCTGAATCTGTTAAAGCTTATTTAGAAAATTACGGCATTGATCCTGCACGTTTTATTGTTTCATGGCATGGAGAAGAGCAACCCATTGCTGATAATTCTACCTCTGAAGGACGACAGCGAAACCGAAGAGTAGCTTATGAAATAGTGGAATAAAGGTAAAATCAAGATTCTAGTGACAACACAGTTTTCTCGTCCTTATACCCCAAACAAAAAAAGCCCATCTTGCGATGAGCTTTTCTGTGTTGACCTACAAGGACTCGAACCTTGAATGCCAGAACCAAAAACTGGTGTGTTACCAATTACACCATAGGTCAATACCTGCTTTTTTGGAAGCGACTGCAAATTTATAACATTTTAACTATTATGTAAAGTTCCCAGGTCTTTTTTTTCTTTATTTTTTGATATTTCTCGAATACATTGCTTTAAGCTCGAACAATGCCCTGTATGTGGTTAAGAAAGTGATCATAGAGTTGATCATCGTTGAGAATATCGTAGAGAAATTCGTGATATTCGGCAAAACTAGGTAGATTATTATGCCCACCATCTTTAATTTCAAAAATTTCGACCTTCTTTGGAGCTTTAGCTTTGAGTAGTAAAGAGTTTTTAAAAGGAATCAATCGGTCCTTACTTCCATGGAGAATGAAGATCGGGCAAGTGACTTTTTTAATAAAAAGGTCCGTCCGGATCTGGTATTTTAGCAACCATTTGATTGGAAGAAAGAATCCATGACGACGTACCTGATGCAGAAAACTAAAATACGGAGAATCCAAAATCAACAATCTCGGATCATTCCAACTAGCAATACGTGTCGCAATACCACTTCCTAATGATCGACCATAAATGATGATCTCCTTTTCATTATATTGCTTGGCCAACCATTTATAAATGTGTTGAGCATCATTATATAATATGACTTCCGTTCGCTTTCCCTGGCTTTTTCCAAATCCGCGATAATCGACCATAAAAAAATCATAGCCTTTACTCACAAAGTCGCGAGAGAATTTCCCCCATCCTTTTATACTTCTTGAATTGCCTTTAAAATAGAAAACGACGCCTTTTGCATTGGGTACTTTAAAATGAATGCCATTGACTACACCTCCATCTTCCATCTCAAAGTTCACTTCATCAAAAGGAAATGGATATTTATACTTAAAATAGTGAGGTAATATTTCGGGACGAAAAAAAAATAGATCCTGTGCAAAGTAAAAGAACAATGCCAGTGC
>CALLVY010000669.1 GCA_938015925.1 uncultured Saprospiraceae bacterium | reverse complement strand
GAGGATACTAAGGTTTCTCCAAGTGAATAAGTAATACCAGAAGGACTAGTTCCTACTTGATTAGTCGGAGGGTTTGGAATAGGGATAGAAGAACTCATGGATTTTGATTTTAAGGAGAGAAGAAAAGGAGGAAGAAGGCTTAGAAAGCCTTCTTCCAATTCAAGTTCAGCAAAAATCTTAAACTTCTGCCACTTGCTGCTGCTGCTGTTGCTGCTGCTGCTGCTGTTGACAGAAACCACCTTTAACTTTGTCCTGCTCCATTGGAGTCATTACTTTAGTTCCGAAGAAAGCTGCTGGGTTTGATTTAATTACCTTTTTCATAATGAAGGGTTTTAATTAGTGATTAATGATTAAATAAAAAAAATCTTTATAAATGTCTTTTTAAAATCGGTGAGGAATTTATCGTACACGGTACTATTCCTCACCGCTGAAAAAGTTTATGGTCCTTTAGTAGGAGCGTCGTTTTAAGTTGCTGTTACTTTCTTTTAGTCGTACTGATTTCGATTCGGCACCAGAGGATAGGCTAAAGCGCACACTGAGTTCTACTGCTCTACGGAAGCTGTTTCGGTATTGACTGGTTCGAAGTAGTGCATTGCGATCATTGACGAAGCGGTAGCGCAGTTGGTCAAAAGGATCGATGACATTGAGACCTAGCTGCCAGTGATTGCCCACTCTTTTGGTGAAGGAGAAGTAGAAGGCGTAGTTTTCTCCAGTTTTAAATTGACCAAATAATTCGTCGCCATTGTATTGGAAAGAGACTTCAGAATTGATTTGGTAAGGCAAGCGTATCTGGGTACTGATTCCTCCCTGGAAGGTGGTTAGTCGATCATCGAAATTCACTTCGAGGTCTTCAAAATTAGAGCGATAAGTTTTGTGATACACCGAAGTGTTTAGATAAACTTCCCACCAGTCGGTGATCTTTTTGCGGATAGAAAGAGAGGCTCCAATTCTGCTAGAGTGAGCGATGTTTCTCCATTGGTATTCCAAATCTTCTTGATTTACTTTTTTCAAAATCTCTCTAGGCTCGCCAGTAGAATTGTCGTAAAACATACTGAGACTCATCAAGGAAGAATGGGTGAAATTGGCTTCAATGGCATCCGTGTATTTCGGTGCAAGATTAGGATTACCCACCTGGGTAGCAAAGTCCGTCAAGTAAAAAATACTTGGGTTGAGGCTTCGGTAGCTAGGGCGATCAATTCTTTTGGAATAAGAAAGACTGAGCTTGGCATCGTTTCCGTAGGGTCGGGATAGAACAGCACTTGGGAAAAAGTCTAAGTAGTTTTTCTCTACCAATAATTTCTCTTCCATGTCATTTCCATAACCATTGGTGTACTCTGTTCGCAAACCGAGCTTCGCACTCCAGGGTGTTTTAAAGAGTTGATTGATCGAGGTGCTCATATAGCCTGCCCAGATTTCCTCTTTGTAATCGAAGAAGTAAAAATTGCCTTCGTCGAGCTGGAATCTACCTTCAAACCAATTAAGCAAAGTCAACTCGCTAACGTTATTGACGACTCCGTATTTTGCGCCCATTTCCAATTGACCAAAAGACACGGGTTTGACATAGTCTAGTCGGATCGAAAAGATGTAATTATCTACCGGGATAGTGGCCTTTCGTCTGTCGGTGTGAATGTGGGTATGGGTATCGGGGTGAACGTCTGTATATTTGAGCTTATTTCCTTCTTCGTCGAAATAGGCATTGTCGTAAAGTTCATCCGTGTTGGCAGTGGAGTAAAAATAATCGGCTACCAGGCTTATGCTTTGTCCCAGGGTGTCGAGTTTGTTGTAGTAATTAAAGCCACTCGCTAAGAAGTTTCTTAGGCCCTCGCTGGAATAGTCACCAGTCGAAAAGATGTTTTTTGTTATGGCATCAATATTTAGATCATTGTGTTGAATATTATTCCGGGTGGTATGTAAGCCTTTGAAAGAAAGCCCAATATGGTCATCCTCCGAAATGTCGTATTGCACTTGGATGCCTGCGTATCTTCTCGACAAGTTGGTCGTGTCGGTTTTTAGATATTCGTAGCCACCGTATTTGGGCGATTCGATTTCTTCTGCGCGCTCTTCTATGTTGAGCAATTGGCGATCTTCGTAAAGAAAAGTAGAAGATAGATTCCACTTGGGACTTAGTCGGGAATTGATGTTGAGCGAATTGGTATGGCTATGGAATTTTCCAAAAACCTGTTTGGTGTTCAGTGCGCTCGTCCAACCTTTTTGTGGTGTACGAGTGATGATATTGATGACCCCACCGGTACCAGAGGCATCAAAACTAGAAGAAGGATTAGAAACTATTTCTATCGATTTCAATTCTTCACTTGATAAGGCCTCCAAATAACTTAGGAGTTCTTGTCCTTGCATAATCGTCTCGTGACCATTGAGTAAAACCTTAGTAACAGATCCTTTGAGTTTGATGGCACCACTGAATGGATCGACCCATATGTTTGGGGCGTATCTTAGTATTTCTACTCCTGTTTTTCCTTCCAGCCATTGATTTCCTTCGATGAGAAAAGTGGTCTTGTCGTGTTCTCTTTTTAGAAAATGTTTTTGGCCGACCAGCTCTACTGTTTCGAGTTCATTGATTTGGCTAGTCATGGTGATGTCGTCTAAAACCATCGTTTGGTCTAAGTCTATTTCTTGTCGATAGGATTCGTATCCTAGGAAACTAATTTCCAGAAAATAATGACCGGATTTACCGACGTTCAATTCAAAGCGGCCGTTTTCATCGGAAGTAGTACCTGCTGCAAATTCTTTTTGCTCGCCATCCAAAAGTAGAATATTGGCAAAAGAAATAGGGGTTTGGTCTTTGGTTGTAATTGTTCCCTTAATGCTTTGGCTGTAAAGATGTAAGCCGAAAAATAAGAGGAGAGTGGATAATAGAAATCTAAGCATGATTGGAGTTTTTTTAGTGATCAATAAGTTTTAGCAGATTTACAGTTTAGCTGAAAGTCCCTGAGCCAAACCTAACAATGAAATGTAATTTGGTTTCGTGTAAGAGGTAATCTCCGGGTGAAATAAGGAAGTCATTTTTAAAAACATCGCGTACAAAACCAGGTAGTGATACGGTTTCAAGAATGGTGAAATACTTCTTCTCGAAATGAACTTCTCGGGCAGGAAGGCTAATGCTAGCTTTTTTGAAGAGTATGATAAGGTCTTCTTTACTGTACCAAAAAATACTGGCTTTGACGCGAGTTAAGGGTGATTTGTCTATAGGATCAAATCCTTTTTCTTCGGGTTCGATTTTGCAAATTCCCAGGTGGCTACAATGCCGTGTGGGCTGTCCTAAAATAATGTCGACGTCGATGGATAGAAAGCTCTTCCCAATGTATTCTTCAAGTCCTTTAGAAAGGGATAGAATTTTTTTATGTGGAAAGTCTGATGTCATTTTTTTTTGTTTCAATGGTTTTAATTACAATTCAAATATCGAAAGTCGATGAAGGTATTTGTTGGACAGTTATTTATTGATTCTTACCCGTAGAGTTTAGGTTGTTTTTTTTAAGTGCCTGTAAATCAGGGTTTTGTGGGATAAAAGTATTACTTGGGTTAGGGGAAAAATCACATATCCATATCATCCACGATGACGATCTCAATCAGATCATCTTGTTGTTGTTGGTTGAGATTGTAAAATTCTTCAGGACTATTAAGGAATCCAAGGGCGATGATTAAAGCGATAATTGCAGTCATGATTTTTAGGTTTTTGTAGGTGAAATGTTTATTTCTTGCCTCACAAAAATGACCGTTTAAATTGCTGAAAACACGGACAACAAAACGTAGAATCTTTCCTGTACTTTTGGGGAAAAGGACAAGGGGGAAACGAAAAAACAAGAGGGGAGAGCAGACTAAGACTTTAAAAATACTTGGGAAAACCTTACCTCTGTTATCAATGTTTTGTTATCTTGTAGATCAAGCGGATTATTGTTTTAACTTTCCTAAGTCTTCATCTTTTGATTGTTGGTCAAGCCAACAACTGAACATAGACTTTTAATTTTCTCATTCATCATTGTCTCGATACAAAAGCTTTTTGCCTAAAAAAGTAGCGCCTTCTTATACTTACTTTTTTTAAAAAAAAATATGGAGGATTATGAAGAAACTGAAAGAATTAATCAGCTTGATTGATTTGAATAAAACAAAGTCTATAGAAATTATCGATAAAGGTATTGATAGTGATACCAAGTTGATGCAATTGTATAATGGTATTCGTATGGGAAAGGTCACCAGCGATGAGGAAGCGATGGCACATTTGTATCCAGACGGTACCAATCGCAATGCTTATTACAAACTCAAGCATACTTTACGCGAAAGATTGTTTAATACCATTTTTTTTATTGATGTAAAATCTAAAAAATACAGCGACATACACAATGCCAAACTTCGGGTACAAAAACTCAATAACCTCTTAGGCATTCTACTCACCAAAGGGCTTAAACAAAATGCAATCTTTATCGCAGAGAAAGGTTTGAAAATTGCAAAAACCTACGAATTTACAGCAGAGCAATTGTTTATGGCTCGTGTTTTACG
>CALLVY010000668.1 GCA_938015925.1 uncultured Saprospiraceae bacterium | reverse complement strand
GAAGAAATAAATTTATGTGTCGGAGACACGCTCTTGCTCTTTGGAAATATCGTAACCGAAAACGAAACCCTTTTGCAAAATTTAGTTGCAGTCAATGGTTGCGATTCTACCCATGAAGTAAGTGTGGTTTTTTTTCCATCATTTTCCTCCAGTGAAGAAATAAACTTGTGCGCCGGAGACACGCTCTTTCTCCTGGGAAATATGGTCACCCAAGATGATGTTCTCTTGCAAAACTTAGTCGCAGCGAATGGCTGTGATTCCATACATCAAATCATCGTCAACGTTTGGGAAGAAATAGAAATTTATGCCACCCAAACCATTTGCGCAGGAGAATCGATTACTTTCTTTAATCAGAATATTTCAGAACCAGGAATCTACATGGAAACCCTTCCTTCCAATGCGGGCTCTTGCGACACCCTCTATCTTTTGGAAGTAGAAATACAGCCTGAAATTAATTTCTCCTTGCCCGATAGCATAACTTCCGTAAATGGGCAAGCCATCAGATTGCCATTAGTAATCACTTCTCCTGATATTCAAACGGCTTGGTCTCCATCGACTAGTTTGAGTTGCAGCGACTGTCCCAGCCCCTTGGCAATCCTTTCTGAGAATCAAAACTACACCGTCACCTTAAGCGATCCCGCTGGCTGTTCCGCTATTGGAAACATCTCTGTTTTAGTATCCGAAGAAGAAGCCATTTTTATCCCCAATGCCTTCTCGCCAAACTTCGATGGCTTCAATGATTTTTTCACCGTCTATTCCAATGCAAAAATAATCGAAATCGAAAGGATGCAAATCTACAATCGATGGGGAGGTTTGATGTATGAGCAACAAAAAATACTTCCAAATGTAACCACTGCAGGTTGGGATGGAACTAGAAATGGAAAATCTGTTTCAGAAGGAGTTTATGTGTATCAAGTGTGGTTGAAGTCCGCTGATGGAACGGTAGAAGTTGTTTCGGGGGAGGTGGTGGTGGTGAGGTGAAATAGATTCTTCGGAAGTTAAAGAATACCTATTCAAATGCTAGCAGGGTGCCTAAAATGGGAGGTGTGTGAGAAAAATAGTATATTGTGAGCCTACAAAAAATAAAAGACTTTACGCTAAGGTGATTTTACCTGTCCTTTAGAATTAAGGTCCAATAAACTATTAAAATGAAATACCTTTCTCTAGCGATCCTCTATTTCGGAACATTGACTTCCGGCCATGCACAAGACATTATTACCAGTGATTGGTTTTATTCAATTGGGGATACTACAAAGTTGGCTTATTTTCATCCTAATCCTTTTGTTGCACCAGAGGAAGGTGCTGATTTGACTTGGGATCTTTCAAATGCGCCAAGTCCTAAAGACGAAACTATTTTCACTTGGGTAGATCCTTCTGAGTTGGATCATTCCAGTGAATTTCCTGATGCAACGATAGCCTGCAAAACTGTTTTTGGAGGAGAACTTTATTTTAAGGAAGAAGGTGGACAATTGCTAGGAGTTGGTTTTAGCAATTCCAATTTTAAGAGAGTTTATGAAGGTGGCCATCCGATAGAGGCTGCTGATGATTTCTCTTTCGGAGATGTGAAAACGGCTTCTTACAAAAACATCAAAACCAATTATCAAGATGGATTTATGACGATCTCAGATGAAATGTTTGAACTTAGTTTCGTTGGTTGGGGGAAGGTCATTACACCAATAGGGACTTACGAAAATTGTGTGATGACTAAATTTGTTAGAACCAATCCAGGTCTGTCGGATTTTATTGAATATAGATTTTATAAGGACAATCTCGCTAATAGGATTGCAAGTTACCTTGTCTATACCAGTGGGAATGTGGAGCCAGCAAGTTGGGTTTTTTATAAAATAAATCAATTGACGACGAGTACAAAAGAATTAGAAAATACCACTTTCGATTTTTCTGGTCCTTTCAATAATACAATTTTTATAGCATCAGAAAAAGAGATGGAGGTGCACGCAAAGATTATGGATATCTCTGGTCGAATAATTTTAGATCAAGCAAAAAGTATTTATTCTGGTAGTAATCAACTAGAAATTCCGAGCTCAATGACTGATGGAATTTATGTTCTTTTATTGACGGATACGAAGTCAGGAGATTTTAAGTCTTATAAGTTTCGAAAGGTAAATTGATTCCAAACCAAATCACCGCGTCGTATTCTCCAACAACAAAACCGCTTCATCCGACTCCACCCATTTCGCCACAACATTCTTTGGAATTTCAGGAGTCTGCACATTAAATGCGGTCAATAAAATATCCACATCTTTATCTCCATCAATATCCGTACAAGCAAAGCGCATCCAACGCGAATTTCCAAATTGCGGAACCGTAAAAGCCTCAAAGTTTTCCTTCCCATCATTCACAAAAATCACAAAACTTTCCTCAGGTTGGTTTTCAAAATCAGGATGAAAAGAAACCGCCGCGATATCCAGATCTCCATCCATATCAAAGTCTTGTGCCGTAGCCTGATAAGCCCCATGTAGTGGAAGGAAAAAAGCTTCTTCAAATTTTCCCTTTTTTTGTAAGTAAAGACGAACACCATGATAAGGTTTTAGCAATGGCGTATAATCGCCATTGTCGCCATGACAAACCAATAAATCTTCTGCACCATCTCCATTAAAATCCAAAACCTCAAAATGCGTTGAACCATAAGAAGGAGGGAAGCGCAACTTTCGTTCTTTGCTAAAGCTACCTTTGCCATCATTTAAATAAAGATCAATCCCTTCGTCTGCATTGGCTTGCAAGGCAAGGATATCTGGATGACCATCTTTGTTGAAGTCGAGGACATGGCTGGCGATGGCGCCGTCCTCTGGATTTAGAATATGCCGAGTGGAGTTACCTTCAGTATTTATTTCATACCAAGCAAGGCGACCGAGCAAATTGCCATATTCGCTAATGATATAATCTTCTTGCTGATCTCCATTCAAATCTGCGACCGAAAAATGCACCGGTCTCATCAAGTCCGGCAATTCAAAAACCGATTGTTTTTTTCGATGATTCAAAAAAGAAAGAGATTTTAACAAACGGCCTTTCGGATCATCAGATGCTATCCGAGTTCCCATATCCAAAGTAGTAAAATGCTTGGCGTCGGTACTGATCTGACTAACAAAAGTATTGCCGGGCGAATAAGAGCGAACGATCCCTTGATAATTTAACTGAAAGATTCCGCTTTGTTGAACAGAAAGGTAAACCTGTTTTTTGAGAGGATCAATACCGATTCCCTGGATTTGTCCGGAGAGGACTTTTCCTTGGTCAAAGGAGCGGCTTTTGAAAAAAGGAATACCCACTTTGATCTCTTGTTTATTAGCCGCGACGGGCAAGCTCTGAGGGGCTTGCTCCATATAATAGGCTTTTATTTTTTCCCAATCTGCTATCGACAGCGTTGGTTTAGCGGGATATATTTTTGCAGTGCTTACCCTTTGGCCACCGATGCCTGGTTCTAGCCATTCGGTGGGTGGAGTAGGAACGTATTTTTGATTGTGTTCATAAATGCCCATAAAGGCACCCATTCTCAGAAGCACAAATTGTTTCCAGGTATGCTTATCCAATAAGCCGGGTTCTGGAAATTCATGACAAGCAGCACAAAAAATCTGTGCCAGTTCTTCTCCCGTTGCATCGCCTTTTGGAAGATTGGTCTGGCTGGTTTGGGGAGTACTTGTTTCTGAAGTATCATTGCAGAAAGTAAAACACAAGGCCAGAAAAATCCAATATATCCCGCTAAGTTTTTTCATGGAGCAGAATTAAGCAAGCTCCACGCTCAACAATTGAGCACCCATTTGGATAGCATTGACAATCTCTTGGTCAGCATCACTTTTTACTTTTCCAAAAACCGTATGCTTACCATCCAACCAATCGGTTGGGGTATGAGTAATGAAAAACTGACTACCATTGGTGCCAGGACCAGCATTGGCCATAGAAAGGATACCTGGAGCATCATGTCTGAGTTCTGGGTGGAACTCATCTTCAAAACGGTATCCTGGTCCACCACGGCCATCGCCATTAGGACATCCACCTTGAATCATAAAGTTAGGAATTACTCGGTGGAAATTGAGGTTATTATAAAAACCACGTTCTGCTAATCCTAAAAAGTTAGCAGCCGTTTTAGGAGTTTTAGAGGCAAATAAAGTTGCATTAATATCTCCTTCTGATGTTTTAATGATGATGTCGATATCCTGATCGTATTGTGCATTTTTGATCAAGTCTAGCATCTCTGCCGATTCGATTTGAACAGCCATAATATTGTTTTTTTAGATAAATTAATATTGGGCGCAAAGGTAAGACAAGTTCAGGTCAAAAAAGCAAAGGGCCAATAAAAAATGAAAGGAAATTTAGAGATTATTTATACTCTAAGAGAGAAAATTCCCCTAAGCCCAAAAAAAATCATTGCTCGGTGAATGCTCTAGCATTCCCACCGAGTGGCCTTTTGGCCTCTGGCCACTACAAGCCCCTCATCTTTCAACAAACCCAACTCAAAACATTCCACCCCAAGCCATCAAAAAAAGCCTCTGTCCAAGAGGAAAGAGGCTTTTTCATCAACTTACACAAAACGTCCTAACGCTCCAAAACAACCTTAGCCACCGCAGTCCCCACCTTCACATAATAAACCCCATTCGGAAGATCTCCCAAAGAGTAATTAATCGTCCCAGCATCGACCGCCAGTTGATTTATAACTTGCCCCTGAACATTAATAAGCTGAAGCACTCCTTGTTCTGGAATATCAAAGCTAATCAAATCACTACTCGGATTAGGATGAACCTTCAATGCTGTCCAAGCGATTCCCGTAGTCGAATTCATTACCCCATTAAATCGCGCAGAAAATTCTTGATAATAAATATTTGCCAAAGTAGCATCTTCAATGATCAAAGTATTTTCATCGTGGATAGAATTGGCAGAAGCGGACCAATTGTGAGAACCCGTGATTAACGTAGGATGATCGCCCGTCATATAATCGACAATTGCATATTTGTGATGCAAGGTTGGACCATCTGGCCATTGCGTCCCATCTGCATTTTGATAATCGATAACGTTGACACCACTGTTCACTAAAAAATCCAATTCACTTCCATTAAATTCTACATAATCAATAATTCCTTTCACATCCACGCCGCGATCATGAGCTTCTTTTACCGCCGTTCCCAAACTATTTTCTGTAAAGACCAAAACAGCAAAAGCCAATTCATTTTCAGCGGCATCAATTCTCTTTTGAATTTGTCTGGCCGTGCCATCACTTGGAGAGAAATACAATTCTGTCGGACGGCCAGCTATGGTGAAACAGTGTGGCGTATTGTCCGCTTTATCTTCTCCAAATTTAGCAAGAGCAGGGTCTGGAGTATCGCCGGTGCTGCCCCACATTTCATTAAATTCCAAATAGAAGGCATTGGCCAAAGCCTGATCCTGCACACAGATCACATTATTGAAATCCCAACCGAGATTATTGATCGTCTGATTCATCGAACCCGTCATGACCCAACTACCATTCACCGAAGCCCGATCTACGATCATAAACTTATCGTGCATGATTCCAACAGTATTTCCTTTGACCAATGGTATGTCGATATTGAGATTGTCCAAAACACTATTGTTGCCCATATCATCGGTGATATAGCGAACAGTCACTCCACGATTATGTGCCGCATTGATAGCATTGACGATGTCTTCGTTTTCAATTTCGTACATGGTGATATCGAGCGATTGTTCTGCCAGGTCGATATAAGAAATTATGGTATCAATAATAGATGCAGTAGATACTGCTAATTCATTGGTTGCAAGAGAATTATCTACACTGTGATTGAAATACACTTTAACGTCTCCAGTGCTATTGGAAGCGGTACTTATTACTCGGATGCTAGTAGGAGTTGCATCACCATTAGCGGCAGAAGTCGCTTTGATATAATAGGCGGTGGCAGGTTGCAATCCAGGCATGGAAATAGAATGATAGGTGTCATCGTTGGGGTTGGGGTCAATAAAGAATCCCAATTCCAGAGCAGGAGTTAATCCATATTCTAAAGTACCGGAAGAAGGAATATTGGTTTCCCAGCTTACTTTGATGCTATTGGAAGTGATATCGTATTCTTTGGGATTTACGGTAAAATAAAGGGGCAAATCATTGACCACATCTTCTGCAAATCTTGGAAGTATTTTATAAGCACTAAAGGAATAAGTCAAGGGACCTGAAACGGTATAAATCGTATGGAGTGTTGGAGTAAAAAGATAGATCAAATCATCCACTGCAATTGGCCCACTGCCATCATCTATCTGCCATTCTGAAAACCCGAGATCCGTATCGGTACAAGTAGCCATTTTGGCTTTGACCAACATCCCTTCATAGTCTTCATTTTTCAATTCATCGGTACTCAATTCGATATAATCCGGCAATGCATTTCCAGAAGATAGCACTTCAAAAGCGGTAACATCGACCAACTCCGTCAATTCAAAAAATTCCACAACCGTTGCTGTCAGAGAGACTTGATCTCCCAGGCTAGGCTTCTCGGTAGCATCATACACATAGACGCCACTTCGGGGAGCCGTTCCGTCTTGAATAAAATAACTGATCTCATCTACGGCCGTAACGATTCCGGTAGTACTTACGATCTGATCTTCATATGGAGAAGCATCACCCGTCCCTTGGATTTCGGCAATGGTTTGACCAAAAGAAAAGGTCAGACTAAACAAGCAAAGAAATAGTAAACTGTGTTTTTTCATGATGGGAGATTTTATCGGTAAATATAGGAAGATTGAAAGTTTATATTTTATATTAAACCGTAGCCAATTCGATGACTGTGATTTCCGGCCACATCCCAATTCTTCCGGGAAAGCCTAAAAAACCAAAGCCGCGATTGACATACAATTGTTGATTTTTTTCTTCATAAAGTCCCAGCCAATGTGGGTAACGATATTGAGCAGGACTCCATTTAAAACCAGGTACGCTGATCCCAAATTGGAAACCATGGGTATGACCACTTAAGGTTAGCGGAATATGTCTTGGATGATCCAGTACTTTGCGACTCCAGTGAGTCGGGTCATGCGAAAGCAAAATACAGAAATCTTCTTCTGCAACACCTTGCAAAGCCACATCCAAATCTCCTTTCTTTGGAAAATAACGACTCGAACCCCAGTTTTCTACACCCAAAATTTGAATGCGATCTTCTCCGATCTGAATGGCAGCGTTTTCATTATTCATCAATTGAAAACCCATTTTTTTATATTTCTCAAAGAAGTCTGCCCAGTACACTTTTTCCTCTTCTGCATCATCTGGAAGGCCGTAATAATCGTGATTGCCAAGGATCGCAAATTTTCCATGTTTTGCCCGAAGTTTTTCAAAGATAGCGATATAAGGGTCAATTTCATCTTTATCCGAATTGACCAAATCTCCGGTAAACACAATAAGGTCTGGGTTTTGATCATTGATCAATTGAACCCCACGAGCCACTTCATCCGGATCATCAAAACTACCCGCATGGATATCCGAAATTTGGATGACTTTGAGGCCATTAAAAGCTTTGGGAAGCTGAGCAAAAGGCAATCGGATATTGTTGAGCGTATAGCGGTATTTGCCTTTGGTGATGCCATAAAGCATGGTGAAGAAAGGCGCTGCTGCAATTCCCAATGCTCCCCAAGTCAGGATTTTTCTTCGTTTAGGTAGAAAAGGAAGGGGAGTGAGTTCCTCCTTTTTCTGTACCGATTTTTTTACAAAACGACCTCCACCCCAAAGCACTCTTAATACATCCTGGGAAAGAAGCAATCCTACAAAAAATAATTTACCCACCAAAGCCGTCAAAAACAAGCCTAAATAAATATTGGCCGAAGTATCCCTGAAAATGGCGCCGCCATTAAGCAACTGGTAGACCCGATAAAAACTATAATAGATAAAGAGGCTACTCGCCCAATAGATCAAAGAGTACCAAATTCTATTTTTCTTGGCCACCAAAGATCTTATCCCAAAATAGGTGTATAGGTCTAAAATGACATATAGCGAAAAGATGATGGAAACAATATTCATTCGAGATTTCATGTATAAGGATTGATATCCTGCAAAATTAAGACTTAATTCCTTATTCCTCTGGAAAATATATTAATCGATTGTTAATATTGAAGTTGTTTTAAAATAGCTCACTGGTCGCTCAAAACATCTTTTCATCCTACTTTTCGTTTTTTTATCGCCCCGTAGCTCGGCTATGCGGCTCTAAAAAAGCCTCAATTAGAATGAAAATCTTGTTCTGATCAACTCAC
>CALLVY010000667.1 GCA_938015925.1 uncultured Saprospiraceae bacterium | reverse complement strand
CTCTTCCTCCTTTAATCTTCTTACGGATTATCCACGAATTGAAATTTTAGATAATGGAAATTTAGTGCTTGGTCACCGTTCTAATTTATTTGTATTGGATCAAAATGGGCTGCTAGGGCCTTGTCCAGTCACCGACATTCCCTCTGAGATATATGACCATACCTTAATCAAAGAAGGACTCGATTTTGAATACCACGGAGGAATAGCTTTTACCGCAGCATCCGCAACAATGAGCAATAGCTCTCTAAATATTAATCCCTCCTGTGGAACCCAAAACGCCATGGAACCCGATGCCGAAGTGAGCACCCTAGACGCCGGACTTTGCAATGGCGTCTATACCCTCAATTGGCAAGTTTGCAACATCGGCACAGGCACCATCCCTAGCGGAACCCCCTATACTTTTTACGATGGCAATCCAAGGTCAACACCCGCTCCAACAATTTTAACCCAAACCCTAAGTTCGAATTTGGCCCCCGGTACTTGCCAAACTTTACAAACCAGCCTCCCCAGTCTTCCAACCAATACCGTCCACCTTATTTTCAATGATGACGGAACGATAGCGAGCCCTTTTGATTTGATCGATGATATTGCTGCCGCCGCCTTCTTAATCGAATGTAATTTCTTCAATAACCTCGATAGTCTTTCGCTGGATAATCTACCAACAACTACACCGCTTCCCTTTCTCGGCAAGGACACCACCATCTGTGTCAATACAGTTTTTCCACTTGGCCCAGGCGTATTTAGTACTTATCTCTGGCAAGATGGGAGTACGATGGATAGTTTAGTTGTCTCGGCGCCCGGAACCTACTCCGTCACGGTGACGGATGCTTGCGGAGCCACAGAAGTGGATGCTATTACGATCCAATGGCATAGTCCGACTCTACTCGATTTGGGCCCTGATATAGTGCTCTGCGAAAACGCGGTGCTACCGCTCGACGCTGGGCCTGATTTTGTGAATTACCTATGGTCTGATGGCTCCAGCGATCAACAAACCACTGCTTGGCTTTCGGGAACTTATTCGGTAGAAGCCCTAGATGCTTGTGGTGGATTGCAAAGGGATACGGTGTTGATCACGATTGACCCTGGAACGGTTTTAGATTTGCCAGATTCCCTAAACGCTTGCGTAGGTGCCAATCTCCCCATTTCGGTTCCTGGGTATCTGGATTATCAATGGCTGCCTGGCGGTATTTTAGATTGTGATAATTGTGCAAATGTGATTTTTAATGTCGATCAGAATCGTACTTTTTATTTGTTAGTAGAAACAACTGCTGGATGCTTTTCTTCTGATAGTGTGAAGGTGGTGGTACAAGATACCATCCAGACTTTTGATCAAAGCAGTTTTTGTACTGGAGATTCGGTCTTGGTTTTTAGTCAATGGATTAAAACGCCAGGAGATTATTCCAATCGCTTTTTGACGGTGGATGCTTGTGATTCTGTACATACCATTCGGGTCGATGAGTTGAGTCCGGTCAGTAGCAGTGAGGATCTTAGTATTTGTGCGGGAGATTCTAGTTTAGTATTTGGCGTTTGGGAAAAAACAGCTGCTATTTATTCTGCAGTTTTTCCTGCTTCCAATGGTTGTGATTCTACTCATTTTGTCGACCTGAAAATTCTGGACACCCTAAAGACCAATGATCAATTGAGTATTTGTTCAGGGGATTCTATTTTGCTTTTTGGGGGATGGGAAAAAATAGCGGGAAGCTATGCGGAAACTTTTTCTACTGCGATGGGTTGCGATTCTACGCATACCATTGAGTTAATGGTTTTGGATACTTTACAAACCAGCGATCAGTTGAGTATTTGTCGCAATGATTCTATTTTGATATTTGGACTATGGGAAAAAACGGCAGGAGTGTATGAGCAGACCTTTCCGAGTTCCCTGGCTTGCGATTCCACCCATTCTATCGAACTGATTGTACTAGATACTTTACAAACCAATGCTCAGCTGAATATTTGTCAAGGCGATTCTACTTTAATCTTCGGCGTTTGGGAAAAAACAGCAGGCCTGTATGTGCGAACCTTTTCAAGTTCCTTCGGATGTGATTCTACTCATACGATCAATTTGAGTTTACTAGATACCTTTCTACTGGAAGATCAATTGACTATTTGTGCTGGCGACTCTGCTTTTATTTTTGGTGTTTGGGAAAAAACAGCGGGAGAATACGAGGAGTCCTATCTCAATTCCTTCGGTTGCGATTCTACTCATATGGTGGAGCTGATTTTACAAGATACTTTTTTGACCAATACCCAGTTAAGTATTTGCGAAGGCGATTCTGTTTTGGTGTTTGATGCCTGGGAAACCACTGCCGGGACTTATACCAGAACCTGGACCAGTTCTTTAGGTTGTGATTCTACTGCGCTGATTCAACTGGTGAATATAGACGCAGCGGAAGGTTCGGAAGAGCTGACTATTTGTGCGGGCGATTCTGTTTTGGTGTTTGGAAACTGGGTCTACGATAGCGGTATTTTTGTGGAGTCTTTTGCACTTGCAGGAGCTTGTGATTCTTTGCATGAAATTAGAGTTTTAGTAGAGGAAGAAATTTTACTCGAAGCGGATTCAGAATGGATTATTGCTCCCGGAGATTCCATTACTTTGTCCATAGCTTTTTTATCAAGTATTTCCAATGCCACTTATGAATGGTCGCCCGCTTTAGGTTTGAGTTGTACCGATTGTCGATCTCCCATTGCGAATCCAAGTCTTACGACTAATTACCAATTGATCCTTACCGATGAACAAGGTTGTACGGCAATGATAGAAGTAAGTGTAAAAGTAGAAGAGCCCCAAAGGTCCATTTACCTGCCCACTGCTTTTAGTCCGAATGATGATTCGTACAATGATGTTTTATTTCCACAAGGATTGCCAGGCTCCGCTACGGTATTGCGCTTTTCGATTTATGATCGTTGGGGAGAGGTCGTTTTTGAGAATACCAATTTTGCATTGAATGAAGAACGAGCAGGTTGGGATGGTACTTTTAGGAAACAAAGAATGATGTCTGGCGTTTATGTGGCGGTGCTGCAAGTGGTTTGGGAGAATGGACAACAGGAGATGATTAGTAGGGAGGTGATGTTGTTTCGTTAATGACCGAGCGTTCCCCAAAGGGGTGAAGCACGACAGTGCTTCAAGCGAGGGAACCGCGAGACCGACGAAGGAGATCCATGAGCAATAGCGAACTAAAGCGGACGGACGACTAAATGCAGTACCTGAAGAGTCATCAAAATCTTAAAATAATCATTTTGTTTACTTTGCAAGCCTTCCGTTTTTATTCGATTACTAAGGTATTTGTGGTTGATGAAAAAGAACCTTTCTATTCTCCAATAATAAAATTTCCTCCCAATTTCGTATCTTCCTACCCCATTGCAAATCCACTTTTCAATCAATGATTCAAAAGAGGACTTTGTGATTTTCTTTAACTCCAAAAAACAATTACAAAATGAAAGAATTGACCTGTGTCTTTTTTTGCGTTCTGCTATTTTGTGGAACGTCCTGCCTGAATAAAAAACAAAGCAACAAAGACCCCAAAATTGTTATCACCGAA
This sequence comes from uncultured Saprospiraceae bacterium, assembly GCA_938015925.1. Taxonomy (GTDB): domain Bacteria; phylum Bacteroidota; class Bacteroidia; order Chitinophagales; family Saprospiraceae; genus CALLVY01. The sequence goes on along the minus strand of CALLVY010000667.1, from coordinate 13,218 downwards.
GAAGAGCCCACCCGAAATAAAGATTTAAAAATTACCGAAGTAAAAAACTTAGTATTTAGAGGTGGCGGAGTCTTGGGCGTCGTCTATGCCGGTGCTTTAAATGTATTAGAGCAGCAAGGGCAGATGGCTAAACTCGAAGGGGTGGCTGGTACTTCTGCGGGATCTATCATGGCTGCCTTGGTCGCGATGAAATATCCGATAAGTGAGGCGAAGAATCCAAACACTCCGAGTATTGAAAGTCTAGTGGATGATTTGCCTTTTAAGAAGTTTAAAGACGATAAAAATGACTTGGGCATCTTAGGTCGCTATGGCCTTTATTCTGGTAATTATTTTTTGAAGTGGATGAAAAAACAAGTGGCTGCTTCTCCCTTGGGTTTGAGTGAAATGGCTACTTTTCGCGATTTAAAAGAAAAAGGAGGTTTGGATTTGCGGGTGTATTCTTCCAATATCAATAAGCATGAATTACAAGAGTTTAGTTTTTCTAGCACTCCCGATATTCCAATCGCCGAAGCCGTAAGAGCGTCGATGTCGATCCCGCTTTTTTTTAAAGCCTGGCAATTTTCTGATAAACGTATGGGGGAGGATTTCTTTGTAGACGGCGGTGTGATCAATGGTTACCCGATCAATGCATTTGATAGCAAGGAAGGAGTGAATCCTGGGACCTTAGGCTTGTATCAAGGAACAAAGGAGGGAAAGGTGGTGAATGAGAAGTTTGGGCATCACCAAATTATACAGTATGTCAAAAATACTTTTCTCACCCTTATGCAAACCCAGCATACCAAACTTTTGGAAGAAAAGGAAGATTTAGAAAGAACGGTTTTTATCAATGTGTTTGGCATTTCTCCCATCAACTTTGACATCACTACTGCACAACAAGACAGTTTGAAAAAATCAGGAGTACTAGCTACGGAAATGTATTTGAAGCAGAATGGTTTAATGAAAAAGAATTAGAAAAAAAATACTCTAGAGGAAGATGGGGGATTGGTTTGATTCTGATCTGCTATCTTCCTTTAGTCGTCAAATATTGCTGCGCGACTTGCTCTACTTCCAATGCTTCAGCCATTCCAATAAAAGAAATAATAGAAGCTTTTTCGTAAGGAAGGAGATTGAAATTGGTATTGGCCAAATTGAATTGAATGCGACGAATCTGCTCTTGATCCTGGCTGACCGCTGCGACTTGCAAGTAAATATAATCTTTGCAAACTTGATCGTAAAGGCTTTGGTGTTTTTCGATACACTTCGTCGCCTGTAGCAATCCGTCATAACAGCGATAGGCCACAAAAACCAAAACGATATAACCAAAAAATAAAGCCATATTCATTTTCCCTAAATGAAAAATAGCCAGCGTGTAATAGAAAAATAAACCCAAAAAAATAAGGCCGCAAGCGACAATACCAAAGGAGTAAATTGAGCGGAAAGATTGCAAGTTTCCCAATACTCTTTTTACCCGTGCTTTGATTTGCTGGTTGTAAGTCAAAGATAAATTGAGCGAAAGAGCTTCTTCCGGGCTACAGTTTTGAAAAGCTTTGTGTTGGAGATAATAAGCTTCGGTATGGAGGTCTGGATTATCCGCAGTGGGTTGGTCAAATAGTTGATACAAATGTTGGTCAATATCTGGACTGTATGTTTTTTGGTCAAAGCGGGCTTTGAAATCCAGGGTCAAGGCGATGTTTTTATTTTTTAAAGCATCTATCTGAGCACTTTCCTGTTTGTTCTCTATTTCCTGGATTTTTTTGATACAAGCTTCCTCGTATTTTTTTAGCGGCGCATTGGCGAGGTATTCATAATAGTATTTCATCTGGTCAAAACTGACCGCTTCATTCCAGAGTTTTTCTTCCACCAATTCTTCCAATATTTTTTTGGCCTCTAGGGAATAAACCGAGTGCGGATGAATGTTTTGAAAGGCAAGGTAAGTATCGTAATCATCGATCGACCGAGCCATTTGCCAGGCTTCATCAATCTCCTGATTATACCTGCGCCAGTCCATTACTCTGGGCGCCAATTCCTGAAAGATGGGAATCAGTTGCTGGTGCAAAGCAGACTGGCTATGAAAGAGGAGAGTGTTTTGATTGCTTTGTAGGCGATTCAATCTTTGGAGTTTATTGCCCCCTTCTTCTTCCGCGTAAAAGAAAATCGGAATCAGTTGATTTCTTTTAAGGCGATGCCTGGTAATCAAATCTTGCAAAAAAGAAGAGTGAGCAAAATCAGATTTTAAAAAACTGGGAGTTGCTACGATAAAGAAAATATCTCTCGACTTCTTTATTTGCTCTTGCTCTATTCCTGATACCGCCAATTCTTCAATGACTACTTCCGTGAATTGATAGATGATCTCCTTGAGTTTGAATTCATTCAAGTAAGAACTAACCTGCGTTGCCAATGGCTGATCCTTCTGAGAATAGAGCAGGTATATTTGGCAAGGTTTGACTTGATGCATGGTTCACTAAATTGGTCTTGAATAAGTAATAAAGATAAGATCAAGTTGCTGGTATTCAAGTATTCGAGGGGAAGAAAACAATATTTTTTTGAAGCCACAGGAAGAAGGTTCTTCATTTTTCAAAAATGGAAATTTCCTGATTTGGGAACTTAAATCCCGTTTTGGGAATAAAGTTTAAAAATGAGATTGTGTAAAGTATTGATTAATAACAAGGTAGGGTTTGGCATAATCTTTAACTTACTTTCCAATTAGAGCGTGTACTTATTCTCTAAAACAAGAAGCAAATTTGCTTTTATTTTTTGATTGAGACAATACCTTTTAAAGGGTCTTATTGAGAGAATCTTTTGATTCTCGGTGTTTAAAAAATCAATAGATAGATTATGTAAGCGCTTAATTTCGAAATTATCATTTAATCAAGAATAGCTTTGGGGAAATGAAAGCCACTACTTTATTAATTTAAAGGGTGGCTTTTAACTTTTAGCTACGTACATCCGACCTGTTATCTTTCTACTTTTTCTGATTAAGTCGTTATCTTGTGAAGGAAGCTCAATGCTTTTGTAACAAATATACTGCTATGTACCTACCCAAGTTACCCACGATCTTGGTGTTCCTACTGCTCTTGCCATTGCTTTTTCTTATTGGGCAAAAGAAAATCGGGAATTCCATTTTGGAACCAAACCATAAAAATATTTCCTATTGCGCAAGTGATGAGGCATGGGAAGATTTGCTTAAGAGTGCTCCAGAGGTCTACGCGAAGCAAAAGGAATTAGACGCCAATGCCTTTCGGCATTTCCAAAGCAATGATTTTGCAGGAAATCGATCCGCCGCAGATTATACCCTCCCTGTGGTCGTCCACATTATTCACCAAAATGGTGCAGAAAACATCAGCGACGCTCAAGTTCTACAAGGCATTCAAGACTTGAATGAGGCCTACGCGAATATCGGTTACTATAATCCGGCAACCGGCGCAGATACTCGCATCGAATTTTGTCTGGCCAAACAAGACCCCGATGGCAATGCCACTACAGGCATAACGCGTACAGTCTCTCCATTGACCGAGTACAATTATTCTGTCGATGATGTCAATATGAAAAACCTAAGTCGCTGGGATCCGACCCAATACATCAATATCTGGTTGGCCAGAGAAATCTGTAGTAATAACGGCTGCGGAGTAGCGGGCTATGCCTACTTTCCATCCGCACATGGAAACCTCCGAGATGGCATCGCCCAAGAAGCGCGTTGGTTTGGTTCTAGCCAAGGCGCCTCCGGGGTACAAATCCATGAATTGGGACATTACCTTGGAATCTATCATACCTTCCAGGGAGGATGTGTCAATAATAATTGCTTGTCCGATGGAGATCAGGTTTGTGATACGCCACCAGATCAATCTACCGTTCCAGTACCCTGTGGAGGGACAGCCAATTCCTGTAATACCGATGTCAATGCCGGAGACCCTAATAATCCTTTTGTTAGCGACCAGGAAGATATGTATTGGAATTATATGGACTATGGCGATTTCAATTGCTACTCTGCATTTACACCAGGACAGGTCGATCGAATGCACTTTTTTCTCACTGGCGTTCGCTCTAGTTTGTTGGATTCGAAAGCTTGTCAAAATCCATGTATTACTGGAGTCAATGCGTTTTTTACTGCATCCGCGACAATGATCAATGTCGGACAAACAATCAATTTTACCAATGCCAGTACGAATGCCACAACTTATAACTGGGAAATAGATGGCGTTTCTCAGGGGAGCACGACCAATCTCTCCTATACTTTCAGTATGGCCGGAACTTATACCATTACCTTAATTGCTACCAATGCCGATCCTAATTGCGAAGATACCTTTGAGTTGGAGATCGAAGTGGTCTGTCCTGTTGACTCGGATTTTACTTTGAATCCTCAATTGGCTCAACCGGGTGATGTCATTTCTTTTGTCAATAATAGTAGCAATGCGACTTCTTATACCTGGACGGTTAATGCTGCTTTTTTATCGAGTTTGATGACTCCTGCTTATACTGCGATGGATCCAGGTTTGTATACTATTTGTCTTTTAGCAGGAAATGATTTTTGTGAAGAAGAACATTGCGAAACGCTATTGGTCGGACCAGGCGAAATTGAATGTGAAGAAACTTTTTTGAAAACTTATGGGATCGCCAATGTTGATGAAGAAATGAGAGCGATTGTCAATACTCCAGATGGTAATCTAATCGTTGGAGGGCAAGTCGGTTCGAGTGCATTGTTGGTAGGGATGGGATTAGGAGGGGACATTCTTTGGCAAAAAACGTTGGAAATCACCAACCGTCCTGATCAGATCTATGATATGATTTTGGATAGCGATGGTTTTATTGTCGGAGTAGGAGTTGCAGGAACGGTTGCAACTGGTCGAAGCTGTTTCGCTTTTAAATATGATTGGCAAAATGACCTAATGATTTGGAGTAGAAGTTTTAGTAATCCGGATCTTTCTTTACTGGCTAGGGTGTTGGAAATTACTTCTGGGAATTATGTCATCGTTGGTCAGTTGGTTAATTCTAATAATGGGGAAGGTTGTAATGGTTTATGGATGGAGGTAGATAAAAATAATGGCAGCCGATTAAAGTGGGCAGAATATCATTTGGGAAGTTGTGAAACTTTCTCTGCGGTTGCTTTTTCGAATAACCGTTTTTATGCCACAGGGCGCTATAATTTTGCAGGAGGAGGAACAAGTAGAATGAGGATTGGTATGACTGCTATGGATTTAAATGGTAGTCAGGATTGGAGCCGATTATATATCGAAAACATCAACAAGGATGCGAGGATGTACTCTTCGGATATTCTGGAAGAAAATAATCACCTAATCGTAATTGGAATAGGTGATAGAAATGGGACAAGTGTGTCAGATGTAGAAACATTAATTTTTTCTACCGACTTAAATGGAGAAGTGGAATGGGCACAAAGTCTGCAAATCCCCGGAGTGAATACGGAGCGTATGTATAAATTATTTTCGGTGCCAGATGGCTTTTTAATAGCAGGTGCCTTTCTCAATGATGGAACCAGCAATCGAGATGTTTTTCTGATGAAAACCGACAAGCTGGGCAATGAGCTATGGACCAAGGCTTTTGATATTGGACAAGAAGACACGGGCTTTGATATTACCTTTCAAGGAGGTTTTATTTTCTTGGCCGGGAATGTTGGAGAGGCAGGAAGTAGTACTCAGAAAGATGCCTTTTTAGCCAAGCTTACTTTGGATGGAACGACTACCGAGCCTTGCCAGTATATTCGAGATTTGGATGTTCAAACCAATACGATTGCTTCCCCTTACGATGGCCTTCATCCGCTTAGTTCAAGTAACAATAATTTTAATTTGGCAACTACCAATACGGCCGTACAAGATGTAGATTTACAAACAGAAGTCTACTGTACCGCTCCGTGTCAAGAAATTTGTAATAATGATATTGACGACGACGGCGACGGACTCGTAGATGAATACGACTCAGATTGTGAATGCCTCGTCTATGATTGTGATAATAATGCGATCCTGGATTGTCCCGATTGTCAAGCCGTACCGCCGCTGAGTTCGAAATGGGAAATAGAAACGGTATGGTCTTATGATTTTCCGGATGCAAATTCTACAAGAACTCCAGTGGTCGGCGATGTAGATGGTGATTGTGTGCCTGATGTGGTGAGTGTGAGTCAAGAAATCAATGCGATACTGATCATAGATGGACAGACTGGATTATTGAAATATCAAATTCCCACTTATGCGACTGGAGCAGGTGCTAGTGGCAATTTGGTTATTGGTGACGTGGATCGAAATGGTGCAGTGGATATTTTTACGGTTACGGGGGATGAGCTTTCTAATCCAGTTTCCAAAAGGCATCGTTTGGTGCGGTATGAATTTAATGGATCGGGATTTAGCGAAATATTTACTTCGGCAGAAGCGATCGGTCCTTATGACAATTTTGATATCACGTCTGGCGAAAGATATGATATCTTAAGTTTGAATTTAGCAGATGTAAATGGGGATGGCCGTCCAGAAGTAGTGGTAGGGAATGAAGTCTTTGATGCAGTCAATGGCGACTTTCTGGTCGATGGTGGACCTCAAAATTCAGTGGCGAGTCCTTATGCTTGGGTAGGTAATACTAACCGAGGAAGAATTGGATCTTATGGGGTAGTAGCGGATGTGCTACCAGATGCCTATTGTCCAGATTGTGCGGGATTGGAATTGATAGCGGGAAATATGGTCTATGCGATAGGTTTAACTCCAGGAGGTGGACCCAATTCTGGAACCATGAGTGTAGCAGTAGATATGAGTAGTCAGTTCTTTGACGGAATGGTTTCTGTGGCAGACTTGAACCTGGATGGATTATTGGATGTGGTGACCACTCAGGGCGATCCCCAAATTGCCGAACGGTATTATGTGACCGCCTGGAACCCTGCCTTGGGAATTGTATACGATGAATTAATCTTCAATAATAGCCCTGCCATCGGCTCTGGCCGAACTGGGATCGCCAATTTGGATGATCAAGAAGACGACTTGGAAATAGTGTTTCACATCAATCCTTTTGTTTATTCTTATAAGTTTAATCCAACGAGCAATCAGTTTTCTCTTTTAGCGCAAGTTGGTGTAGATGATGCTTCCCGTACTAGTGTATCTATTTTTGATTTTAATGGCGATGGCGAAAATGAAATTCTGTATCGCGATCAAAATGAAATGAGAATTCTTAAAGGAAGTGATTTGACAGACTTGGTTTTGCCGACTTATTCTTGTGGTTCGGGAACAAATTTAGAATACCCTTTTGTCGTCGATGTCAATGCAGATGGTCAGGCAGAAATCATCATCATGTGTGATGGGGACTTACGCGCAATCGGCAATGCAGAGAACGGAAAATTCTGGGCTTCCGCCCGCAAAGTCTGGAACCAGTTCTCTTACTTCAATGTCAATGTAAACGACGACCTAACTATCCCCATCCAACAACAAGCCCATCACCTCACCGGCGATAGCATCAACTTTAATACCTTCCTAAAACAATACTCCAATCCCAATTTCCCTGTCGCCAATGCGACCTTAGAAATAGATTCCATCATTTGCCAAGCTGGAGATAGTCTCCAAGTGATTTTGGAGGTTTGTAATATTGGAGATAATATTCTTTCGGCACTTACTCCAATCACTATTTACGAAGGCAATCCAACTATCGGTGCCGCCACCGCACTGGTCACCTTCCCTCTGGGAAGCAATATTATCCAAGATTCTTGTCAGTCTTTGACTTACACTTTTTCCTATTCGGGAAGCGCCACCTTTTTTATTGTCATCAATGATAATGCCTCTCTAAGTCCTCCTTTTAATCTCGCTAATGATTTTCCCGTAACCACGATTCCAGAATGTGACTACACCAATAATCTAGATAGCATCGAGGTCATTGTCAGTAACCTCGTCTTGGATTTGGGGCCAGATATTGAAGTCTGTGATAATGGCATTTGGTACCTCGATGCAGGTCCTGGGTTTAAAAAATATCTGTGGCAAGATGGCTCTAGTAGTGAAAACTATACCGCTTGGGAGCCTGGGATCTATTGGGTAGAAGTAGAAAGTTTTTGTGGTAACCTACAGCGAGATACCGTCATTATTTCAATCCTCGAAAACACAATAGTCAAGCTTCCTGAAGATATCATTTTATGTCCGGGCGATAGCATTGATCTATCTTTAAATGGTTTTGCTACTTATCAGTGGTGGCCCGATGTCGTATTGGACTGCCAAAACTGTCCCAGTGTAAAGGTGAAGCCTTTGGATTCTACATTGGTGGTCGTCGTCGTGTCGACTCCCGATGGCTGCTATAGCACAGATTCGATTTTGATAACGATACAAGAGGCTTTTGAAATTGAGGAAGAATTATACCTCTGCGATGGAGATACGATTGAGTTGCATGGCGATCAGGTGTGGTTGCCCGGGACTTATTCTTTTGATGGGAGTAGTACTAGAGGTTGTGATTCGATGCACACGACGGATCTATTCTTGGCGGATAATTATCTGATTGATTTAGATAGCTTAATTCTTTGTGAAGGAGATACTACTTTGGTATTTGGAACAGAGGTTTGGGAAGAAGGGGGGTATACTCGTACGTTCACTACCGTACAAGGTTGTGATTCTATTCTCCAGATTGCGGTTACTTTAGAGGAGGTCGCTATGAGTAGTGATTCTCTCAATATTTGTGCTGGAGATACGGTTGTTTTGTTTGGAGAAAATGCTTGGATCGAAGGCGTGTATTCCGAGATGTATGCCACTAGCGCCAATTGCGATTCTACTGCGTTTACTTTTTTATTTGTAGAACCTTTAGAAACGGCCAATGAGAATGCGACGCTTTGTACTGGGGATACGATTGTTTATTTTGGCCTCCCTATTACGGTTGGAGGTCTTTATGAAAATAGGCAATCCGTGCCGGGGGAATGTGATTCTCTTTATCGCTTGTTGGTAACAGAATTATTTCCAGTCGAAACGGGAGAAACACAGTTTCTTTGCCCCGGTGATACCATTGAGGTTTTTGGAGAAATGGTAGCGCAAGCAGGAACCTATAAAGCTACCTTTACAGCTACTTTTACCGGATGTGATTCCATTCACACCATTGAAGTAGAAGCGATGGATAATATAGAAACCGTAGAATTATTTCAATTGTGTGTGGGCGAAAGTATTTTTATCAATGGCGATACGATTGACCAACCTGGGGAATACAGTAATTGGATTCCGGCAATAACAGGCTGCGATACTTTGCAAACAATTATCCTGGAATGGTGGCCAGAACCAGAATTGAATTGGTCTACTTTTCCTGCTTGTTCTAATGAAGGTACCGGAAGAATCGAAGTTGCTCCCTCCGGTGCCAATCCTCCTTTTGAGATCGAATGGGAAGTCGAAGTACCAATGGGGAATAATCTCGAAAATGTCATTCCTGGAATCTATCCCGTGACTTTAACCGATGCACAAGGTTGTTCTATTAGCACAGAAATCGAACTCGAAGAAGTACCTAGTCCAACTTTGATTTTGCAAGATTCTTTGGTTTTAAATTTAGGTGAAACAGGCCAAATAGAAGCAACGGTTTTTTCCCAAACAGATTCCTTAAGCTATTCCTGGTCTCCAATCACCAATCTAACTTGCACAGACTGTCTCGAACCAGAAGTCTTAGCGATCAATAGTATAACTTATGTGCTGACTGTGAGAAATGCCGAAGGCTGCGAAGTAAGCGGACAAGTTCATTTGCGGGTTCAAAAAGACCGCAATGTTTATATCCCAAATGCCTTTAGTCCAAATGGAGATGGTATGAACGATTGGTTAACGGTTTACTCGGATGAGAGTGTGGCAGAGGTGGTCTCTTTTCGTATTTTTGATCGTTGGGGAGAGGAAGTCATTCACTTGGAACATTTTCAAACCAATCACCCAACAGTAGGTTGGGATGGTCGTTTTCTTGGCAAATACTTAAATCCAGGAATCTATGTCTATGTTGCCAAAGTTTTATTTAAAGATCAAACGACGGATACTTTTGCGGGTGATGTGGCTTTGATTCGTTAGGGGGCGGTTTGCGGTCTGTGGTATTCGAAAAATCCATACCGAAAACCCTATACCGCATACCGGTTTTATTTACCCAATCCGTTCCCGAGCCAAAGCCAGCGCGATCACCAATTGCTCCGATTCCGTAAGATTAGTATTGTCGATAATTACCGCATCTTCTGCCTGCCGCAAGGGGCTGTCTGCCCGATTAGAATCAATGTGATCTCTTTCCTGAAGGTTTTTACGCACCCGCTCCAAATCGGTTGGAGTGCCTTTTAGACGGAGTTCGTCGAATCTGCGTTGCGCTCGGATTTTAGTGTCTGCGGTAATAAAAAGTTTTAAGGTCGCTTGTGGGAAAACGACCGTACCAATATCCCGGCCATCCATCACAATGCCCTTTTGTTTGCCCATTTCTTTTTGCTGCGCCACCATGGCTCGTCTTACTTTGGAGATCGTCGCTACGGGGCTGACGAGTTCAGAAACTTCCATTTGGCGAATTTCCTTTTCCACCAAGGTCTGATTGAGAAAGGTAGAATTGACGCCTTCTATGTTTTCAAAATGAATATGGATGGCGTCGAGGGCTTTAGCTACGGCTTCTTCATCCGCCAGGTCGATTTGGTTTTGGATAAAAAAGAGCGTGACGGCTCGATACATAGCGCCCGAATCGATATAGGCATATCCTAGTTTTGCAGCGAGTTGGCGAGCCAAGGTACTTTTTCCACAGGAGGAAAAACCGTCAATTGCGATGATGATTTTATTCAAGATTGTATTGGTATGCTTGTCTGAAAAAGAGGCGGTTATTAAACCACTCGTTTTTTATGATGCGCTAAGGTATTAAGACTCTGTGAAAAAGAAAAAACCTTTCCAGCATTTATCTGGAAAGGTTTTTTGAAGACACTTTGGAGTCTCTTAAGCTTTAAGTCTGCTGATGATTAAATTCCACAGTTTTTCGTAGGGAATAATCTCCAATTCTGCCTTGAGGCCGCGATAGAAGAAAGGTGTCTCTATCAATCGGTTATAGTATTTGTCGGAATTACTCAGTTGTTCGATTTGGTAATCCGCTTTCGCCAATTGCTGTAATAATCGAATAAACTGGATCAGGCGATGGTAATCTTCTTTCTTCAACTGGCGATTGGCATAGCTTTTTAGTCGATCCACTCTTTCGGTAATGGCGCTGTATCCTTTTTTCTCAATGAAAAATAGAATTTGAGCGATAACCATATGTACGGTATAGATTCTTTGATCTTTAGGATAAAGAATAGGATCGTTGAGGAAGCGAGAAACGCGGAAGGTTTTCCTTTTTTGAGTCATTAATACAGGATTGGACTCGCCCAGGCTTTCGATGATGTAGTTGAGGTACATATCGTAAATTTTCCATTTCTCTTTGGTATCGACGGGTAGTTTTTTGAATTTACTGTGCGATGCTGCTTTTTTATAAATAGCCAAAGCGTTGATATAGTTATCGGTATGAATGGCTAAAAGCAGGTAATATTCCATGAAGACAAACCAGGTTTCACTACCTTCTGGAAAGGATTGGAGACATTTCTCCGCATTGGTCTTTCCGTTTTTCCAGTCTCGCAGGTGGAGGAAGGCCGACATTTTCTTCATCTGGAAAGTGGCCAACTTATCATCCTGGTAATATTGTGGTTTTTCTTTGATGTAATTTTCTGCCTTACTACAAACCTCTAGCATGGATGGAAAATCATGGAGCATTTCATAACGATAAGTCCAAACCAGGTACATATTGTAAATGACCACAGGAGAATCATAGATTTCTGATAAACCGACTAAGGCATCACAATAAGTATCGATCTTTTCCAAAAGATCCCCACTTTTGTTGGAGGGTTTGTGGTAATTCATCACCACACGTTGGTATAACTCTTCCGATCGAATCTCTGCATCCAATACATTTTGGAATTGCTTTGAATACGCATCGTAAATTTCATAATTCTTTTCATCATCAATACTTGCAGAATACCTTCTCAGTATTCTAGAACAGTTGACAATCACATCTGCAAACTTAAACTTAAGGGCGGTGGTCAGGATTTGCCGAGCCAATGCGGATGCCGTATGATCGGCATTATTGGACATTAGAATCTTTACCAGCGTCCAGTCTTTATTGACCGAGTAGTAGGCTCGATCGTAATTGGAAGTAGAAGGGAGATTGACATCTAGGAAGAAAAGGGTGTTGAGCAAACGTTTTCGAAAACGAGATTTCAGCTGCCGGTATTTATCATCTGTTGGACTACAAGCATACAAAAAGCTAGAAGCATCACGGTCGTTCTTGAATTTTCCGGCCATTAAGGCTTCGTAGAATTCATTGAACTTACTGTTTTTATGTTTTAAAGAGTGATCGTCAAAGATTTCGATCTTCCGAACCTTCTTCTTCGTAACAATCTTAGATATTTCAATCAAATTTTTCATAGATCGGATTCCTGATATTAGATGTATCTCAAAATTAGCAAAAAAAAAATGAATTTGTGATTATTAATGTCACATGATGGGCTATTTAATATACGGGAATCCCCTCCATTTGTTACTGTGTAAAAGGGTTGTTTAGGCAGGTTTTTTATATTTAACAATTAGTTATTGTGTTTCTTCCTGTAAAAGAGTGTTTTGTGGGTTTTTTATTGAAGGATAATAAGGCTAGAAAAAGTATTTTTTATGAGGGAAGAAAAGGTGGAGAGTCTTTTAGGAGCTTTTGGAGAAAAGTAGGTGGAAGTGATGTGTTGAATCTGTGACGTTGATTTTTGGGTTTTTTAATGGTGAGCCTTGATTTCTGTAGACTTAAGTGGAATAAAGGTTTAGGCTTAGGAAGGAAAGGGCGGAATTGATTATGTTTTATCATAAAAAAGGGAGTTTGATAAATAATTACCAAACTCCCTTTGTGCCACAAAGAAAAAATTCTCAGGCTTATAAAGAAAAATCCTTAATATTCGTCTTCATTAAACAGGAAATCATCTTTTCTCGGATAGTCCGGCCAGATGTCTTCCATGCTTTCATAAATCTCCCCCTCGTCTTCCATTTGTTGGAGGTTTTCAATGACCTCTAATGGTGCTCCTGAGCGGATCGCATAATCAACTAGATCGTCTCGCGTGGCAGGCCATGGAGCTTCTTCCAGGTGATAGGCTAATTCTAATGTCCAATACATATTTCGATAAAATTAAAAAGTAAAAAATCAAATTTTAAAACACTTTTTGTTTGGAAAGTAACTCCTTTTCAATAAAAATGTTTCTAAAATTTCAACAAAAGTAATAAACTTATTTAGTAG
>CALLVY010000666.1 GCA_938015925.1 uncultured Saprospiraceae bacterium | reverse complement strand
TTCAAAAAAAATTACAATGACTAAAAAGACTGACCAATCGGGGGACGAAAAAAACAGTTCCGACTCAAACGGTTCAAACCCTGAAAAGAAAAGAAGAATTCGCAAAACGGTATCAACATCAGAAGCAAAAGCTAAAGAACGCAGAGTGAGTCGTAAAAACACTCCAGAACCAGAAGAAATACCTTTTGAAAAAGTAGAAGCCCCAGAAGAAGCTCCAATAGAAACTCCAGAAGAAATAGAAGATAGCAAGCCAGTTGAGAAAGAAAAAGAAGTAGAGAAGCCTGCAAAAGTAGAAAAACCACAACCACAAAGAAGAAGACCACCAGGAACAGAGGGACGATTCAACATTGAATTAGATGGTATCATCGAAGGAGAAGGAATTCTCGAAATGATGCCTGATGGATATGGTTTCCTCCGCTCTGCCGATTATAACTACCTTACTTCTCCTGATGATATTTACGTTTCTCCTTCTCAAATAAAACTTTTTGGATTAAAAACAGGGGACACTGTAAAAGGTGCTATTCGCCCTCCCAAAGAAGGAGAAAAATATTTTGCGCTACTTCGAGTATCCAAAATAAATGGATTGGATCCAAAAGACATCCGTGATCGGGTTCCTTTTGAATACCTAACGCCATTATTTCCTGACGAAAAATTCTCACTCGCATCTTCTCCAAGTGGCCGTGATTATGGCCCAAGGATGATCGACCTTTTTACACCTATCGGAAAAGGACAAAGGGGATTGATCGTTGCACAACCCAAAACGGGTAAAACTTTCCTCTTGAAGGACTTGGCCAATGCCATTTCTAAAAATCAACCAGATTGCTACATGATTGTACTTTTGGTAGATGAACGCCCGGAGGAGGTAACCGATATGCGTCGAAGTGTGAATGCCGAAGTGGTGGCTTCTACTTTTGATGAGCCTGCGGACAATCACGTACGAGTAGCGGGTATTGTTTTGGAAAAAGCAAAACGAATGGTAGAATGTGGCCATGACGTTGTTATCCTCCTCGATTCGATCACTCGACTCGCAAGAGCTTATAACACTGTGGCGCCTGCAAGTGGTAAAGTACTCTCTGGTGGTGTGGAAGCCAATGCGCTTCACAAACCTAAGAAATTCTTTGGTGCAGCTAGAAACATTGAACATGGTGGTTCGCTGACTATCATCGCTACGGCATTGGTAGATACTGGTTCTAAAATGGACGGTGTGATCTTTGAAGAATTTAAAGGTACTGGTAATATGGAGTTACAATTGGATCGTGGTTTGGCCAACAAACGTCTCTATCCTGCTGTAGACCTCACAAAATCCAGTACTCGACGAGAAGACCTCTTAATGGACAAAGATACTTTGCAAAGAATGATCATCTTGCGGAAGCACCTGGCTGATATGAAACCAGAAGAAGCCATGCAATTCTTACTCAAACATTTCCGGGATACCACCAGTAATGAAGAGTTCTTGACTTCAATGAATGGATAATTCATTCTAGGAAGCGTATAAAAGGGCGACTTCTAAGCTTAGAAGTCGCCCTTTTTATTTTTAGTAAAAAAATTGGGGAATTGGCAAAATACCCTTACCTTTGTCCCACTTTTGAATAAATGATTATAGGTAGTTCAAACTAACTACCTTTTTAAAGATAGAAGAAAATGAAAAGAACGTTCCAACCATCCAAAAGAAAAAGAGCCAACAAACATGGCTTTCGTAGCCGTATGAGTAGCAAGAATGGACGCAAGCTATTGGCTCGCCGTCGTGCTAAAGGTCGCCACAAATTGACGGTGTCTGACGACGTACATACGAAGTAATTCTTTTTGCTACCCTGTAGCAAAAACGCTATTGTAAAACTAGAGGACTGTTATGGTCGTCTTGATATAATATAAGTTACCCCGGTTCGCCGGGGTTTTCTCGTTTAAACTACTTTCATCAACTCCCTTCATGGCCGCCAATTCCTTCTGTACCGAAGAACGCCTTAAGAGCCACACTACAATTGCCCGATTGTTTAAGGAAGGGAAATCTTTTGGGGTATACCCTTTGCGGGTTGTTTGGGTTCCCGCCCGAGAAAAAGACGGTGTTTTTCCTGCTCAATTTGCCTTGACGGTTCCTAAGAAGAAATTCAAAAATGCGGTAGATCGGAATCGCCTAAGACGAAGAATCCGAGAAGCATACCGCCTCAACAAAGCTTCCTTTTATCAAAAAATCTCCTCTTCAACAGAAGCGACTGGTATTCAGTGTGCGATGATGATCATCTATACCGCCAAAGAAACCATGCCTTATTCGGAGATCAATCAGGCAATGGAACATTTATTGCAACGTCTTGCTCATCAGATCAACAAGAATTATTCACCAGATTAATTCTACGATTCATTCTACTTTTTCCACGATTCATAAAAGAATTGGTATCTTTTAGAAGAATTTTTCCAAATATTACCCGAATGCAATCTTTTAGAAAAATACTTGGATTTAATGATCTGTGGTTGGTTGTCATAGGCACACCAATTGCCGCAGTGATCATGACTTCTATTTTATTTAATGAAAGTCTTTCGCTATCTAATCCGCTCTTTTTTGGTCGATGCATTCTCGTTTCCATATTTTATGTAAGCGTTTATTGGATTGCCTTTCGATTTGTTTTTGTTTTATTTCGAAAACAATTTCCCGACGCCAAAGACATTCGCAAAAGGTTACTCCTACAGACTGGCGCCATTCTACTCACTTATTCGATTATACGAAAAATCCTAAAAGTGACCATCCATGATTATCTTCATAATTTTGCAGGAGTGGATCACTATGATCCCAATTTGGTCATAGAACCCATCAGTTCTCTGATCTTGGCTTTTTTGGTGATCTCAATTTACGAGGGCATTTATTATTTCAAATTACTCACCCAGTCCATTCTCGAAAAAGAACAATTACAAAAGGCACACATACAATCCCAATTGCAAGGGTTAAAAAGCCAAGTCAATCCGCACTTTCTTTTCAATAGCCTTAATACCTTGACCCAACTCATCCCGGAAGACACCGATAAGGCCGTTCGCTTTGTGCAAAAACTAGCCAAGACTTACCGGTATATCCTGGAAACACGCGATGAAAAACTCATCTGCTTAAAAGAGGAACTAGAATTCCTTCATGCTTTTATTTATCTTTTGAAAGAACGGTTTGGAGAAAACCTAAAGATCGATATCCAGATCAATCCAGATCGATTGCAAGACAAAGTCATTCCACTTTCCTTGCAGTTATTAGTGGAGAATGCCATCAAGCACAATATTACTTCCAAAAGCAAACCTTTATACATTAAAATCCGAATTGAAAACGATAATCAATTGATTGTGCAAAATAACCTGCAATTAAAAAACCAGGTGATCAATTCTACGAAGTTGGGTTTGGAAAATATAAAAAAACGCTATCAGTTTTATTCGGATAAATTAGTAGAAGTCAATATTACTGAAGATCATTTCAAAGTAATACTGCCTTTGATTACCACGCAAAATCTCGTTGCCCAAAACTCTTAAGCAGCTATGAATATTTTAATTATTGAAGATGAAATTCCAGCTGCCAAAAGGCTACAGAAACTAATCGGTGATTTTCATCCTGAAGCCAACATATTGGAAGTCATTGACGCGGTAGAACATGCGGTAATATTCTTGAAAAAGAAACCTCCATTAGATTTAATCTTTATGGACATCCAATTGGCCGACGGACTTAGCTTTGACATTTTCAATCACACAAAAATCAACACTCCAGTAATCTTCACCACTGCATTCGATCAATATGCTTTAAAGGCCTTCAAGGTCAATAGCATCGACTATTTACTCAAACCCATTGATGCGGAAGAACTCCAGTCTGCTTTTGAAAAATTTGAACAGCACTATCCACAAGGCGGCACAGTGTACAATCAACAAACGATTGAACAATTGATGCAGCAAATGACTCAAAAATCTTACAAGGAAAGATTTCTCGTAAAGATGGGACAGCAACTCAATTACCTCAATGTTTCCGACATTGCCTATTTCTATTCAGAGGATGGTTTATTACATGCCCTGGACACCAAGAACAAACGCCACATTCTTGACTATACGCTCGACCAACTAGAAACGGTTCTTTCGCCTGACGATTTTTTCCGCATCAACAGAAAGAACATTATCAGCTTGCCCGCTATCGGAAAAATCCACACTTATTTTAATAGTCGCCTTAAATTAGATTTGGTTCCCAGTACCAATGAAGAAGTGATTGTAAGTCGCGATCGGGTGAATGATTTTAAACAGTGGTTGGATAAGTAAGTGTTTGGATTCTGCGGTTCCTTTACTTGAAAGGCTTGTCTTTTGGCTGGCTGTTCGCTTTCGTTCTTGGACCTCCGGTGTCGGTCTCGTGGTTCTTTCACTTGAAGGGCTTGTTTTTTTGGCTGCCCGTCCGCTTTCGCGGTTCCTTCACTTGAAGCATTGTCATGCTTCACCCCTTTGGGGATCGTTCAGTCATCTAGTTCCTCTATTTCCGTATCATTAAAGCTATTCTGTGGAATATTATTTTTTACAAAATTACACCACTTACAGGAGTCTTCGCCACAGCCTTCATAAAAATCATGGGCTTTGATTTTTTTGTAGGTATCCGTGATTAATAATTTCACCAAGTTTTGTCCTTGTGCATCGAGCACGACTTCCGCCGTAGGGAAAGTCCCCTTCAAATCAGGTTCGAGGTAAGCGATTGCTCCCTGCGTTGCCAATCTTTGGGATTGAGATTCTTCAAAAAGAATTTTATAAAAATGAAGCTGGCGCCAATAAATACCACCATTGGGTTCGGCCGCAGATGGAGGTTTTACTTTTTTTGTTTGGTGACTGCCGGTTTTGTAATCAACAATGTAAGCGATATTTTCTCGTTCGATTTCCAATTTATCAATCGTTCCGACCAAAGGCACTCCTTTCATTTCTATATTTCGAATACTCAATTCTACCTGCACTTGATATGTCCAGTCGTCTTTGTGTTGCTCATAATAAGCTTCCAAATGTCTTTGCCCCATTTCCAGGCGGCGACGAAATTCTTTGGGTACAAAAAATCCTTGCTGCCGATGCATTTCTTCCACAAAAAAACGGACAAATTCTTCCATACTTGGTAAGGCTTTATCTTCTGATTGCTTCATCCGATCAAAAACTCGTCGGAGCGCATAGTGCATCGCTGTACCATAGGCCGCCGAAGGACTGGTGATATTAGGCACGCGTAAAATATGCTCATAAAAAAAACTCAAAGGACAACGCAGGTATTGGTTCAAACTCGATACACTCAAGGCAAAATTTTCCAACAAAGAAGCCGTCTGTGCCTTTTCCAGCATTGGCAATACCGGCTTTCGCAACTCCGTTAACAATAGCATTTGAGTTTCCAATAAATTCTCTTCTGGCAACTCTTTGGTCTTGATCTCCAAACCTGTACCAGAAGCAATTTCTCCAACAAAACGACTGGGTTCTAATAGTTTCCCCGCGCGATCTTCCCGACTAAAAGACAATTGCAAAAACGTCTTCGCTCTCGTCATCGCCACATAAAATAATCGACGGCGCGCCTCCATGGCATCTTCTTCGCCAGAGAAAGTCAGTGTATCCGGAAAAGGAAAACGTCCGGCATTATTGCGACGAGGTTCCCATATTTTTTTGGTGCAATCCAGAATAAAGACATAGCGGAATTCTAATCCTTTGGAGCTGTGAGCAGTCAATAAATTGACGCCATTGCTCGACACCGTATTTTTCTGTAAACTGATCGGCAAGCGATTAGCATCCATCTGCCGAAGTGTTTCGATAAACGCAGGTAGTCGCAAACGTGGATGGCGATCCGTTTCTTTTTTTACAAAATCCACCAAGGTATGTAGTTGTTGCAATTTCCAGGTCTTGTCTCCACTACTTAAAATTTCTTCCAACAAACCACTGCGATTGATTAGTCGCTCGACCACAACAGGAAGGGGGAGTCCACTTTTTTCCTCCAGTAGTTCTTCTAAAAATTTAGAGCATTTTAAAAAAGCTTCTGGGGCATTTACTTTAGCGGCACCTAATATTTCTGGATCAGCAATGATTGATCGCCAAGGAGTCTTTTTCTTATAATCTTGTTTGGCCTGATAGACACTGAGCCTTGCCAAATCTGCGGCAGGGATTTTTAGAAAGCTATAGTGTAATATTGGAAACAAACGAGCTTCGCCGCTGAAGGGAAATTGGTTTTCTTCATTGATATATTGTAGCAGGTTCCTTACATTTTGAATCATCGGGAGATCGAGAATATTGACCTGTCTTTTGGTATTATAGGATACTCCTTTTTTCTCCAGAATATTGATGATGTTTTCTGCTTGTTTGTGTCGGGCATAAATAACGGCCACATCCTCCAGCGCAATTCCTTTTTCCTGTAGTTCGATAATTTGATTGGCAATATCCGCGTCTTCCTGCATCCGATTGGGATAGCTAATGATGCTTGGGCGAATCTTGTGATTGGCTACTTCTTTATTCTGAGCTTCCAGTTTTTTTTGCAAGCCTTCCAGTTGCTGTACCAAGCGATGTTCGTTTTGATCGATCAAGGCTCGGGAAGTATCGAGGATATGCTGGGACGAGCGATAGTTGTCCTTGAGTAAAACCAGATGAAGGTTCTTTTCATAATCGGTATAAAAATCCATCAGATTTTTCAACCTTGCTCCCTGAAATTCATAGATGGACTGGTCGTCATCGCCAACGATAAAGATATTGGGGTTTTCCCAATATTCGATCAGACGTTGGACAATTTTATTTTGAGAACCATTGGTATCTTGAAACTCATCAATCAGGAAGTATAGGTATTGTTCCTGATAGGTTCGCAATACTGCTTCGTTATTTTCAAACACCTCCAACACCCACATGATCATATCTTCAAAATCATACCGCCGATTTTCACGCATCAATTCTTGATAGCGGGGAAAGAGTTCGGTGGCTGCCGAAAGGCGTTTCATCTTTACCGTGAGGTCATCAATTTTTGCTTGCTTGAGATCTCCTTTCTTTGTTTTTCCTCTATTTTGTTTATAGATAAATTCTTCCCGACGGGGTAAATCTTCTAAATAATCTACGATGGCCTTTTCCACATCTTCCACCGTCCAAGCCTCCGACTTCATCCGCTTAAAAAGATCGAATAATTGTTTTTCATAAAAATAAACATCTGCCCGATGGGCTTTCAAAGGATGATCATAAGCCAATTCGTCGATCAATTTTCGCAGAATTTCTACGCGCTCCAAATCACTTAAAGGCTCTAATTCGTGATGGCCAAAAAGCTCCAGGTTATCCTGAATAATCGTATTGCAAAAAGAATGGAAGGTATAGATGTGTACTCGATGGGCTTCTGGCCCAATAAACTCCAGTAGTCTTTGGCGCATTGCGCGAACGCCGGCATCGGTAAAAGTAAGACAAAGGATGTTGGCCGCCTGAGTATCGGTATCCATCAGAATACGTCCAATCCGGGCACTCAAAATATGAGTTTTGCCCGTACCTGGTCCGGCAATTACCAAAACTGGCCCTTCGATCTGCTGTACTGCGGATTGTTGACTTGGATTGAGTCGCTCCAGTTCCTTCTTAAAGGTATGTTGGTATTGATGCCGATTTTTCTTGGCGGGTTCAGACATAGTTCTGTTTAAAGATTGAGGTCTAAGATACGGAGAAAGTCGGATTCGGAGCGATTGCGGAGCGGCTATATCTTCTTTCCTTTTCTGACGGCGACTTCCGAACCATCTGCCAGAAAAACGGAATCAGGATTTTTTGCAAAAACCTCTTCAAAGGCGACCCCGTAGATTTGAGCCACTTCGCATTGGAGATCAAAATTTTCTACGGTGTACATTTTCCATTTAGGGTGAACCACTTCGTATTCGGAGGTTTTCTTTTCGTTGAGTCGCGTATATCCCCAGTAGTGTTCTGTAATGAATTCTGCTTCGCTTCCCTCTTGAATACTTAAAGCTTCCTTTGCAGTGGTTACTTTTATATGATTCCATTTTCCACGGTATTTCCAACGATAGCTGACTTCGCGACTGGTATTTGTTTCTTTGAATTCATGCGCCATTTTCATCGTGTGGTAATGTTCTCCATAAAGGGTATTGGCCACAAAACTAATCGCTCTTTTAGGGACAATTTCTTTTACAAAAACGACGCCTCGTTTCCATTCTCCTTCTGCACTTAGGTGCTTGACATAAAATCGCAAATTGACTTCTTCAAAATTGATGTGCCAGGGAATGGGAATTCCCATAACTCTAGTATTCTTAAATAAAAAACCGACCAAACTCACATAGCATTTCCCTTCCCACAAATCCAACTCGGTACCAAAGGGCAGAAGTGGTTCCAGAATTTTTGGATCCAAGGTATAATTGGCCATGATGAGGTTTTGCCACTCGGCAGTAAGAAAATCTTTAGCCATGAATTTTATATTATGATTTTCACATCAAAACTTACCTATCGATTCATTGTAAATGGAGGCTAATAAAACCTGTCCTACAGCCCGCAAGGTTCTCTTGTCGATTACATCAATATTGTCTTCTTGGGTATGCCAGTAATGACCAAAACCGGAGCTCGTTTCTGTAGACCGATTGATGATGTCGATCATTGGGATTTTTGCCAATTGATTGACAAATAAATGATCGTCAGTAATGCCTCTTGATTCCTCATCGACGAAGTAATTGGAGAAGCCCATGTTCTTTGCCAATCGCCAAACTTTTTCTACCACCTCTGGCGCATAAAATCGCGACACTTCCTCTTTGGTAAATCTGGCATTCTTGGCACCTACCATATCCAACAAAATTCCATACTTAGCGGAATATCCTTTTTTGTGTAAATTCGTCGACCAATGCTGCGATCCCAAACACCAACTTTTTGGATTATCGTTTTCACTGTCCCCATAATCTTCTGCATCAAACAGGATAAGGTCTATCCCCATATCTATCGGTGTCGATTGTAAATTTCTGGCAATTTCGAGTAGAACAGCGACGCCACTTGCACCATCATCTGCGGCAGGAACGCCTTTCTTTTTATTGGCCTCGTTGCTATCCGCATCGGAGATATGACGCGAATCCCAATGGGCCGCCAAAATAATTCTCTTCTTGTGATTGGGTTTATACTGAGCAATCACATTGGTACCTTTTAGATTGACTCCAGTGTAGGCTTTTGCTGTAAATTTTTGTTCGATCACTTCTGCTCCAAAACCTTCAAACTGACTGACCAACCATTCCCGACACTGATCATGTGCAGCAGTGTTTGGAACTCTAGGGCCAAAGCTCAACTGCTTTTCTATTTTCACAAAAGCAGAATCACTTTCGAAGCGAGGCACTTTTACCGTCTTTGCAGGTGCTTTAGGTTTGGGAGGTGGGGGAGCGGGTTCAGAAGTACAGGCTGCTATAAAAAACAAAAGAGCCAGCGATAGCCAGCAGGATTTTTGAAAATTCATTGAAGGTAAATTTTGGTCGTAATTTGTAATTAATGATGGCCTCTTTCGACAAGCTCGACACAAGTCTTTTTCCACCATACTTCGTTAGAAATACCTGCCTATGCCGGCAGCTCGCCATAGCTAAGGCTATGTCTGTGTTTTCCGCCTCGTCTGATAAAAAAATAGTCTCGATCATTTTCTTAAACCTATTTTTGTCCGAGCACTTACTTTGGTAAATATTTTCTTTTCACTTTGCCAAAAAGATCAGCAAACCATTAATATCATTACCGACCATGGAAACATCCCAAAGTCACCACGACGGAAAAAAATTCAAAACTTTTATTAAGAATAAACTCCAGCTTTCTGTAGAGGATTTTGGCA
>CALLVY010000665.1 GCA_938015925.1 uncultured Saprospiraceae bacterium | reverse complement strand
GTTTTCAGCCTTTTACTTCGCCTTATTATTAGGCTATAGATATTTCAAACAAAATTTAATACTTTCGCAGAATTATGTGGATACAAAGATTTAAATCAAAAATACATCAGGTAAAAGTTACTCAAGCTGACTTATACTATGTGGGAAGCATTACAATAGATGAAGACTTAATGGATGCTGCCAATATGCTGGAAGGCGAGCGTGTCCAAATCGTCAATAATAATAATGGCGAACGTCTGGAAACCTATATCATTACGGGAGAAAGAGGTTCTGGAGTCATTTGTCTGAATGGAGCAGCAGCCAGAAGAGTTGCGGTAGGTGATAGCATTATCATCATCTCTTATGCCTGGATGGATGTCGAAGAAGCGAAAGCATTCAAACCTGCATTGGTTTTCCCTGATGCGAACAACCGTTTGACCAGCTAAAACAGCAGTATTAACTGGAAGTCTAGTGTCAAAAGTCTATTCTTCGGTATATTAAGGACTGACCCAAAATCCCTTTCCTAGACTTACTTAGAGTTCTAGGAAAGGGTTTTTAAGTCAATCTTTTGCCCTGCACTCCGAAATATTAAGTCAAAACTTTCCATTCCAAGGATACTCTTAAAAATTCGAAACCCAAGATCATTATCCATGATCCATTAGTTACTTTCTTAATTCGAAGGCTTTATTATCTTTGTTCAAAAGAATCAAAATTGAAAAATACAATCACCAATATTTTTAAGTTTCTTGTCTTTGCAGGTATTGGAGTGACTATTCTCTACTTCGTCTACCAAAGCCAACAAGCAGGCTATCTGGCCAAATGTGAATTAGACGGAATCCCGGAAGCCGATTGCAACCTGATGGACAAGGTTATCTCTGATTTCAAAAGTGCCAATGTGTGGTGGCTTACGCTCGCCCTCATCGCTTTTACCATCAGTAATTTCAGCCGGGCCATTCGCTGGGGAATGCTCATCGAACCCTTGAGTCATCGACCTCGTCTTATCAATACTTTTCTTACCGTCATCATCAACTATGTGTCCAACCTCGCCTTGCCCCGCATGGGAGAAATCATCAGAGGAGCCACCTTAGCTAAGTATGAAAAAATACCGGTAGAAAAAGTCATGGGCACCATCGTGGTAGACCGAATCATGGATGTCATCTACCTGGTTCTTTGTATCGCATTGGCTTTTGTTTTGGAATTTGATATCATCGTCAATTTTTTTAGAGAAAATAGTTCCTCCGGAGAATCTTCTGGTAGCTTGCTACAAAATCCAATTGTCTTGGGCGTACTCGGCATTGGTCTTGTAGGACTAATTCTAGTCGCAGTATTCCGAAAGTCGATTATGGAATCGGGTATTTATAAAAAAATAATCAATATCATTAAAGGCTTTGTAGAGGGCTTGGCGACCATCAGAAAGCTGGAACGTCCCTGGCTATTTATCTTCCATAGTACGAACCTTTGGGTGATGTACTTTTTGATGAATTATTTTTGCCTGCTTTCTTTTGCGCCCACCGCTCACCTTAGCCCTTTGGCGGGTTTGATGGTCTTTGTCTTTGGTGCTTTCGGTATCGTCATACCTTCCCCTGGAGGGATGGGAACCTACCACTGGCTAGCCATTCAGGCCTTGGCGCTTTATGCCATCGAATCGAGTGATGCTTTTTCTTTTGCGAATATTGCTTTCTTTTCTATACAGATTTTTTATAATATTGTCTTTGGAGTTTTGGCTTTCCTAATCATTGGTTGGGTCAATCGAAATTATCATCCAAAAGGCACCGCAACGACCACGAATGAATCCTTGGAAACAAATTGAAGCCAAAATTTTGGCCCAAGATAAAATCCATCTACAAGTAGCGGAATGGAAAAAGCAAAGCGCTAAAGTGGTCTTTACCAATGGTTGTTTTGACCTCTTGCACTATGGGCACATTCACTATTTGGCCGCAGCCAAAGCTCTTGGTACTCACTTGGTCGTTGGACTTAATTCTTCTGCCTCTGTCAGTCGTTTAAAAGGAGCTCATCGCCCGATAAAAGATGAACAAAGCCGAGCCATACTTTTGGCAGCGCTTACTTGTGTAGATGCCGTTATTATTTTTGAAGAAGACACGCCTTTGGAACTGATAAAAAAAGTACAACCAGATGTGCTGGTCAAAGGTGGAGACTGGCCAGCCAAGCAAATCGTAGGCTATGATTTTGTATCGCAGCGCGGAGGCAAGGTTTGTAATCTTGATTTTATTCCAGGCTACTCTACTACTGCGCTGGAAGAAAAAATACGCAAAAATTAAAAAGAAGTTTATTCGAGTAGACTAGAGTTTATTCTAAAAAATTTGACGGAAATAAATAAATCAAGTTTCCCAGGATTTCGGTAAAAAATATTGGATCGAACAATATTGCACCCTATACTCTACTTTCCCGTATCAATATAAGTGCTTTTCTCGATTCCTCTTTTCCAAACGCCTAATTTTAGTTGGACTCTTTTATTTTTCCACACTAGAGTCCACAAAAAAGGATTAGTTTTAAAGATCTTTAATCATGCAATTACGACAACTTACTTCTTACCTGGAAAGCATCGCTCCTTCCGACTATCAGGAAAGCTATGATAATTCTGGTTTGATCGTAGGAGATCCCAATATGGAGATCACCGGAGCTTTGGTTTGCCTCGACTCCACAGAAGAAATAATCGAAGAAGCCTTAGCGCTTGGGTGCAATGTAATCATCGCACATCATCCGATTGTTTTTAAAGGTTTAAAAACGTTTACTGGAAAAAATTATGTAGAGCGGGTCGTAATGAATGCCATTCGCTATGATATTGCGATCTATGCCATACACACCAATCTGGACAATGTCTACCACCAAGGAGTCAATGCCAAGATTGCAGAAAAATTGGGTTTGGTCAACACGAAAATATTGGCTCCGAAAAAAGCCTTAAAGAAATTACAAGCTTATGTCCCCGCGGAAATTTCTGATCAAGTAAGAAATGCACTTTTTGCTGCGGGAGCTGGACAAATCCCTGGATTCAAAAACCTGAGTCACACCAGCCTTGGAGTAGGAAGCAAAGACCAACAAGGAACAGCAGAAGTAAAATTAGAAGTATTTTTTGCCCGTCCTTTGAAAGGTAAAATCATCAGAGCTTTGCTCGACAATCAGGGAGATCAGCAAATTTCCTATGAAATAAGCGATATTGAAAATCAACATGTGGAAGTCGGATCCGGGATGATTGGAGAATTGCCGCACCCAGAATACGAAAAGCCATTCCTTCAGTTTGTCAAAAAAGCGATGAAGGTCGGTTGTGTCCGTCACACTCGCTTACGCAGCCGAAAAATACACAAAGTAGCACTCTGCGGAGGCTCCGGAGGCTTTTTATTAGCACAAGCAAAGGCACAAGGCGCGGACATTTTTATCACAGCAGATTACAAATACCATGAGTTTTTCGATGCAGATGGCGAAATTTTAATTGCAGATATTGGCCATTATGAGAGTGAACAATATACTATCGAATTACTTTATGACCTAATAAGTGCAAAATTTAGTACCTTTGCGGTTTATTCAACAGAGGTAAACACCAATCCTGTTAAATATCTTTAAAGGAGTTTCAAGATATGAACTCCTTAGTTTCTTAAAAATCTAATGCGAATTATGGCTAAAGAAATGACCATCGAAGAAAAGCTCAAGCAACTTTATGACCTACAACTC
>CALLVY010000664.1 GCA_938015925.1 uncultured Saprospiraceae bacterium | reverse complement strand
TAGACATGGTGTCTAATTATACCGAAATGGGCGAAAAAATTGCCCCAATCATCCAACAAGATCTCGATCCTTTTGGATTGGAACTGACGAAGTTTCAGATCACCAGTACTTCTCTGCCCAAAGAGGTGGAAGAGTTTTATGATAAAATGACCAATATGAATATGGTCGATGACATGAATAAATTCCAACAATTTCAAGCTTCCAATGCCATTGAAAAAGCAGCGGAAAATCCAGGAGGTGGAGCAGGAGAAGGAATCGGAATGGGAATGGGATTTGGAATGGCCAATATGATGATGAATCAGCAACAAGGACAGCAGCAACCGCAAGCTCAAAACCCTGCACCTTCCAAGGCTGATTCTGGCAAAGCCATGACGCGAGAAGAAGTCATGTCAACCTTGAAAGGCTTAGGAGATTTGAAAGCTGCCGGGATTTTGACCGACGCAGAGTTCGATGCCAAGAAAACAGAATTATTGGCTCGATTGTAATTCCTTAGCTGGGGTGCCGCTTCCAGCTGCGCCCCAGCTAAACTTAATCTCCCAAAGTGGCTAGCTCTTCGCCCACTGATGTTTAAATAAAGACCAAAAAAATTACCCTATGCAGATTTATGAAGAAGATCAACACCTCAACGATCTTTTACATTTGCCTTGTCCTTCCTGTGGAAGTCAATTGGCCTATTCTGCGGAAAAGAAAAAAATTAGCTGCGGCTATTGTGGCTACCTGGAAGAAGTCAATACTGCCAATGACCAGGTGGTCGAGCGCTCGCTCAATGAAGCCATCGATTCTGTAGCCGAATACTCTCCTGAAGAAATTGATAAAAAAGTCTGCAAATGTGATGGTTGTGGCGCTGAATTTATGGTGGAAAGCAATATCCCAAAGGCTTCCTGTGGATTTTGTGGTTCGGAAAAAGTGAATGTTCAAGCCTTTGATCATCAGTATATCAAACCTGTTGGAATCATTCCTTTTTACATCAGTAAAGTAGAAGCGGAAAAGCACTTCACGAAATGGATCAATCAAGGCTTTTTTCATCCCAATAAATTGAAGAAATTGGCTTCGATGGAAAACCTACACGGCGTATACATTCCATTTTGGACCTACGATGCTCAGACGGAGGCCAATTGGAGTGGCGAAGCAGGTTATCACTATAATGAAACCATCCGAGTGAATGTCAATGGGCAAATGAAAGCTCAAAATGTTTCGAAGATCAGATGGCAATACCGCAAAGGCAATCTAAAGCATTTCTTCGATGATGTACTCGTGGTCGCCTCCGGTGGGCTAAAGCAAAAGGAGATTTCTAAAGCGCTGCCTTACCGTCTTGAAGAGGTGGTTAATTTCGATCCTCGATTGATGATTGGATGGGAGGCAGAAGTTTATAAACTGCAAGTAGACGAAGGCTTTCAGGTCGCCGATAAAATTATGGATGATCGTTTGCGGAATATGTGCTCGGCCCAACTGGGAGGAGATACCCAACGAAACCTACATGTCCATAGCAGCAAACATTCTCAAACTTTTAAGCACATTATCCTTCCGCTCTGGATTTGTTCTTACCGCTATCAAAATGAAATTTTCCACTTCTTTATCAATGGCCAGACGGGGCGGGTAAGTGGCAAAAAACCAATTTCCTGGTTTAAGGTCGGCTTTCTGATTCTCCTTTTTATTTTATTTATAATTGGTGTTTGGTATTTGCGGGAAAGTGGTGTTTTTAGAAAATAAATAACTATATTGTAACTCTTTTGTTATTCGAGCCTGTTTCTTCCTTAAAGCTATTTAAGTATGGGTAATATTCTGTAAAATTTATTTTCCTGGGAAAAGGAATTTTACAGAATATACTTGTATCATTATGCAATAATTAATAGACGCTATTCTAAATTATTTAGTATGATACAAGTTTTCGTTACCGGAGGCACCTTTGATAAAGAATACAATTTTATCACTGGAAAATTATTCTTTAAAGACACTCATCTAAAAAAGATGTTTGACCGCGGTCGTTGTACCTTGGATATCGACATCAAAACACTAATGATGGTGGATAGCCTGGAAATGGGAGAGGAGGAGCGCGAAATAATTTTATACAGTTGCCGCAAGGCGAGTAGTGATAAAATCCTAATTACTCACGGAACAGATACCATGGTGACCACCGCTAAGGCATTAGCGAATGCAGAAATTGCCGGAAAAACCATTGTACTGACTGGAGCCATGATTCCCTATGCCTTCGGTACTTCTTCTGATGGATTTTTCAACTTAGGATCTGCCTTATCTTTTGTGCAAACTTTACCACCGGGAGTTTATGTGGTAATGAATGGTCGGTATTTCCTTTGGAATAATGTCCGTAAAAATCGAACTACTGGAAATTTTGAAGAAACCTCAGAGGTCTAGGCTTTTTCTAACTAAATTTCCATTCTATTCTAAACGAACTAGAGGGAATTCTAATATTTAAATTTGGTTCACTTCGTTTGTGAAAGGTCAATTCAACGAAGTTAATCATAGGTTTGAGTTGCCTGTACTTTTGTCTTATAAGAGAGAATTTATTACTTAACGCCTTTTCTAACCACATTCTATTTCATTGAGACCAAAGTTAACAAGGTTAATTTTCTATGGATCTTGCTGACTTTTAAATTTAAATACCGTGGATTTACTTGGACTTATCTTTGAGATAACCTTATTGGCTATGGCTATATATCTCTACTTATTTGCAATTGGCAAAATTAGTTCACCAGACGAAAATATTCGAAAAAAATCAGATGCTTTTCGT
>CALLVY010000663.1 GCA_938015925.1 uncultured Saprospiraceae bacterium | reverse complement strand
ATCGGCGCTTCCTTTCGATTATATCTGGTAGCGATAGTCTTGCAACAGTTCGTCATGCAACACTTCGGAATCCCTTTTTGGTTGACCGTGATGATCACCATTCTGTTGATCTGGATCTATACTTTTCGAGGAGGAATCAATACCATTGTCTGGACCGATACGCTGCAAACTTTTTGCATGCTTTCTGCGGTTATCCTGACGATTGTTTTTATTGGACAAAAATTAGATTTCTCCATTTCCGACTTGGTTGCTAATGTAAAAGGAAGTGCTTATTCGCAGATTTTCTTTTTTGAAGGAGGTTGGATGGATTCCAAAAACTTCTTTAAACAGTTTATCGCGGGAGCTTCCATTGCCATAGTGATGACTGGCTTGGATCAGGATATGATGCAAAAAAACCTGACTTGCAGGAGTATAGGTGATGCACAGAAAAATATGTTTTGGTTTAGCATTGTATTGGTATTTGCCAATTTGCTTTTTCTGGTTTTGGGTGCCTTGTTGTATATCTATGCCGGAGAAGTTGGTTTGGAAATTCCAGAGCGTACAGATCTGCTTTATCCGACCATAGCGCTCAATCATTTGAATCCCGTAGTAGGAGTGGTTTTTATTCTAGGTTTGATCGCTGCGGCTTATTCGAGCGCAGATTCTGCCTTGACAGCCTTGACGACCTCTTTTTGCGTCGACTTCCTGGGTTTTGAAAAAGAAGAAACCAATATGGAAAATGCGAAGAGTACGCGAATGAAAGTCCATATCGGATTTTCGGTTCTATTGTTTTTTGTGATTTTACTTTTCTGGATGATTAATAATGATGCCGTTATCAAACAGATTTTTACCGTTGCCGGATATACTTACGGACCTTTACTTGGGATGTTTGCTTTTGGAATGCTGGTAAAGAAAAGACAAATACTGGATCAATACGCTCCTTATATTTGTATCGCGGCTCCCATTCTTACTTTTATTCTCAACCGTTATTCCGAAACCCTTTTCTTTGGCTATAAATTTGGTTTCGAATTGCTCTTGCTCAATGGAGCGCTTACCTTTCTTGGACTTTTTGCCATTTCGTATTATACTTTGGAGGAAGAAGAGAGTGCTAGTTTGAGTAACTAATCTTCTAAGAAATCAACAATATTTCTTTTTGAACTAAGTTGGAAAAAAGTAAGGTGCAACCTTCACTATTGAAAATTGCACCTCTTTAAATCTCTAAACAGTATTTGGGAAAGTTAAAATGGTTTAACTCTCCTGCAATGATATTCAATTCCCTGTAATTCCTTGTTACAATTTAACCAACGGTACCTCTGAGGGGGTGAAAGGACTTTTTGGTTTAGGATAAGTTGTTGGTGCTGTTCTACTAAAAGCCATAAAAAAATCACTTAGTGGAATTTATCCGCTAAGTGATTTTTTATTAGATCCTTATTCTGAACTAACAAGGTTTTCCTAGAAGTATTTTTTGGTGTCTTCCACTTCTCCAACAACCGGTATTTTTACTCCTCGTTTTCCGAAAACCAAGTTGAGGCCAAATCGGAAATTGGTTCCTCGACTATTGGCGGGACGCATCGCCGCGAGTACATTATCACTCACCCCAAATAACTGAATCGGTCCAAGTTTGAGTTGGAAATTGAGCCCAACATTGGAATAAGAACGATTGTAAATAGAGTAGGTCGCTCCCAGGTGAAAAATTCTTTTGAGTACCAGGGTTCCATTTAAGGAAAGTGCTTTAAAAGTTTTTCCCTTTTGGTTTTCTAAATAGATAAGTCCGCCCGCTCTGAAAATAGGAAGCACCTGATAGGTTCCGCTCAAGTAAACTTTAGAAGGAAGAAAGGTGGTAAAAGCCTCCCGACTTTCTACAAAATTAAAAGTATTTAAAATCGTGTCTTCACTAATGTTCACCTCGATTTGATCATCGTTGATAAAGTCATCGATTTTCAAACCTCCAAATTCAAAGTTCCCCTGACTCTTAAGGTTAACCGTATTTTCTTTCCAATTGATATAACCAAGATCCACAATACTAGCAGCTAAAGTCAGTTTATCGTTTAGTTGGTATTGCGCTCCAATATCAAGTCCCCAACCTCTATTGATTTTTAAAAAATCTCCAACACTATATTGGTCAAAATCAACATCCGGGTTAAAGTCATTATTAGCGATGTCTAAAGCGACAACTCCTGCTGCATTGATTTGATAATCACTGGTCAAACCCAATTGATAAATTTCCTCATCCGTTCTGATGCTGATATCTGCATTTTCCGTAGAGATGGTTCCCATTCCATTGAGCATTTTTATTCTACCACCAACATGCAATTTGGCCAGTCTCATATTGAAACCAAGTCCAAATTCATTATAGGCTAGGAGATTAAGCGATGGCGCAATGTTGATTTCCTGTCCAATAAAAGGAGCATTGCCTTCTAAGGCAAATTGAACCAAAGACTTAGGATAATTAAGGATGCCATTGAACTTTACCGCATGGTGTAGGGAAAACTGCATATTGAGTACCGTGATGGCCAAGTTGAAACTTTCTGCACTAGCTTGAATGCCCAGATAGTTTTGGTCTTCCAGGTTGGCGAGCAATTGTTTGGAATTGAGCACTGTCTTTCCTTGGTCATTGACCGAAGTCAAATCATTGAAAGACAAGGCCGAATGAGAAAAACCAGAATAGACGTTTGGAAAAGAAAAGATAACTTTTTGATCGGGCGCTTTGGCCGGATTGGTATGATTGGTTTGCCAAACATTGTCCATAAAGTGAAGTCCCAATTGTTGTGCCTGGAGCGTTTGTAGCCCAAAAGCAAAAAGACAAAAGAGAAGAGTGAATATATTTTTAAACATGATATTTTTCATTTTGTGTGGTTTCTGGAATGCGAATGCATCGCAAATGCTAAATTGGTTTTTGCTCTTTTTTTATTGAACCAAAGTAGCTCGA
>CALLVY010000662.1 GCA_938015925.1 uncultured Saprospiraceae bacterium | reverse complement strand
TCCCTTGCGCTCCATTCATACAAATGACAATCTGATAGCTTTCTTCCAAAATACTACAGATATAAGTGACGACATCGGGATGATCTTCGATGAGCAAGAGGATGGGTTTGTCATTTTCAGTAAATATATTTTCACTGGCTTCAGGCACGTTTACGGTCTTACCAGGAGTAGCAATAAGCGTCGACAAAGGATCTAATTTGAATTCATTGCTATCAAAGGATGGAGCAATTAAGTCTTCCGACCATTCTTTCTGTATCGGCAAAAGAACATTGAATTCCGTTCCTTTATCCAATTCACTTTGTACTTGAATATCGCCTTTCATCAAGTGCGGTAAACCACGGGTAAGCGAGAGGCCGACTCCCGAACCTTCTCCCACTCTGGTAATCGCATTGCTGACCTGATGAAAATGGTCAAAGATATAGGGAAGTTCCTTCTTCGGAATTCCACAACCGGTATCCTTAATGGAGATACTTATCTGAGGAAGGTCAGCATGATCTATTTTTTTCACACTCATGGTGACCGATCCTCCAGCAGCAGTAAACTTCAAAGCATTGGAAAGCAAGTTGTAGATAATTTGCTGTATTCGGGTTTCATCATAATTCATCACAAGGCTATCCAGAGGAGTTTGAAAATCCAATTGGATATTTTTATCTGCGGCCATTGAATGAAAAGAGGAAGTCAGATATCTTAAATAAGGAAGGATGTCTCCTTGCGAAAAATTAAGTTTTATTTTTTGAGATTCTAGCTTCGAAATATCCAGCAACTGGTTGATCAAATGCAACAGATGATTGCTATTCGTTCGAATTAGATTTTTCTCTTCTTCTGGAGCCTCACTATAGTCATTGACTCCCATAATAACCGTGAGCGGCGTTCTAAATTCATGGGTGATATTGGTATAAAAAAGATTTTTAGCCTCCTCCAATTCTTTCATTCGCGCTGCTTCTTTCTGCTGAACCATCAAATCTAATCGGGTTTTTTCCAAGGAGAGATAATGTTTGAAAAGAAAATAGGCTAAAGCCAAAAGCGAAATCAGACTGCCAATGATAAACCACCAAGTCTTATACCATGCTGGTTTTATCCTGATTGGAATGGAAAGGATATCATCACTCCAAATCCCATTTCCATTATTCGCTTTGACTTTTAATTGATAGCGACCAGCAGGAAGGTTGGTGAATTTAATATGGTTATCCGTACTTGGAACAGACCAATTATGGTCATAGCCTTCCAGCCAATAGGAGAACTGATGTTGGTTTGGACTATTGAAATCCATCAAGGCAAAATCGAAACTTAGCATTCGATCCTGATAGCTCAACTTTAAAGGATCAAAAGTTGAGGTGAACATTTGATGGGTGTGAATGGTATCCGACTCGCCATGTAAGTAAGAGTAGGCATTTAATTGTAGCTTGGAGCTTTTGTATCGCAACTCGTCTTGTATATAATGACGGAGCAGTGAATCAGGATGAAAAACATATAAGCCATTGTCCGTACCGACGGCCAATTTATCATTTTTCAATTGCTTAAAAATAGTAGCTTCCTTAGCTTTGAAACCTTCGTTTGTTGAAAAACGAATCAATTTTTGACTTGAGAATTCGAAATAATGTAGACCACTCGGCGAACAAAACCAAACGATGTCGTCCCTTACAAAGTAGCTTGCAAAAAATTGCTTGATCCCAATCTTATCGCCGGAAATGTATTTTGTGAGTGCTTTGGTTTTGGTATTTAAAACACCTAATTCATGATCAGCCTGAATGCCAATCTGATCATTTTTTAAAGCCTGTAGGTATAGTTGGTTTTTGGGTAAAAAGGTCGTTTCTTGCTCTTTATACAAAAATTTATTTCCGATAATATTTACGCTACCATCTCCAGCTGTCTGCACATTTAAAATGCCTTGATGACTTCCCAGCCAAAGGTTTCCATCTTGATCTTCAGCAATGGAATTAATATGCGTATCATCAAAATTGACCTTTCCCGCGGGGTCGATATAATTTCCCGAGAAGGCTAAATTTGCGGAATCTACCGGAGCAAATAGTCCAGTAAACTGACCCGTTTTATAATTCACTTTTTGATAGCCGGTAAACCAAATGGCACCGTTCTTTTGTTCGAATACGTTTTCAAGCCTACTGGGAGAATAAGTACTTGGAGTAAGATTAAATTGGTCATCAATATTTAAAACAGAGGACCATCTAGAAAGTACTTTATGCTTGTTTGTAAAATTCAAGTGCAATTTTGATTTAGGATCAAAAATGGGTAAAATAGCTACTTCATCAGTGGTCGCATTTAATTTAAAAACAAATCGATAATCTATGAAAAAGAGATCTTCCCTTTGATCTTGGCAGATCGAGGAAATGATGGAGTTCGTTAAATGTTCTTCTCCGATATAATCCATCACCTGTTTAGGAAGTGGCTTATAAATTGGATGTTTTTTATGGTTGGTGTTCACCACATAACTTTGGAAATAGTCTTGTTTTTCTGAAATTTTAAAAACTCCTCCCCTTTTTGCACCATAAAAATTTCCATTTCCATCTCCAACAAAGGAATGCACATCTCCCCCTCTACCTCCAATTTGATCCACGATGGTTTTTCCAAAAAAGGTCAGTTCATCCTTAGTTGGATCATAGAGATAAAGATTAGAATCTCCTCCTCCAAACCACTGACGTCCTTTGTAATCGGTCCAGATAAAATTGATTTCAAAACCCTGATGAAAATAAGCGGGACAGTCGCTATGCGCATTGACTTTATTTGATAAAGGTTGAGAGATGAATTTACCAAGCTGTTTATTATAGATCGCAAAATCCTGCTGGTGCATTCGCCAAAGGTTATTTTTATTGTCCATCCTAAAAACGCTACAGTCCATTTGCTCATCAAAGTCTTGCGGATCATTTAGATACAATTCTTGTTTTTCTCCTTGAGCATTGAGGATTAAAAGTCCCCCATATTTATCATGAAAATAGAATAGCCCTTCTGCATCACTTATCCCTGACCACCAAGCAACCAGCTTATCTCCTAAATGAAGGGAGAGGTCAAAAGCGAATTGATAATCTTTTCCATTGGTAGATTTGAAGACTGGTCGGGTTTTATTTTTTTGATGACTGGTAAATACCCAAATCGATCCTTCGTCATCGACATGAATATGCTTGATTAAATGATCAACAGGCGTCTCCCAGCTTGAGATTAAAGATTTGCTTGGAATATCAAAAAGAGATACCTGCCCTCCGTTTTTTAAAAGTAATTTGGAATCCAGAAAAATCGCATGTTCTGTGTAATAGTTATGCTGAGGATCATTTAGCAAATCGGAGAGGCCAAGTTCATCAATACCTTGTCCATTATATCGGTAGTAATCGGTTTGGGTATCATTAGGAAACCATACGTATCCCTGATCATCCAGGGAGACGATCGTTGATGAGAAGTTATAAGGAAAAGAGATGTCAAATCTTTCCTGTTGAGCCTGGATCGTATTCGACAATACAAGGAACCAAGTCAGAAACAGTACACAACAATATAATTTCTTCAAGTGATGATTCTACAAATTAGCAACGTGAATATTTTGTGTTTATAAAATGGTAAGCGAGGGAAAATTACAGGGGAGTAAAAGTAGCAAATGCCTCCCAATATTAAGTATTTAAAACGGAAAATGTTATATATAGTTTTGCATCCTTACTTCTATTTATTTTAACCGATTCCTAGACGCTATCTTTTAGCTGTTGCTCAAATTCCTTCTGCACCTGCGCCAAGCTTTGATGGAAGTATTTATGAGCATAGCTATACCCGATGCTTTTTTGGGCCAGGGTACGGGCTTTGCGCCGAATGTCATCAACTTAAGGAAAGATTTGGGTTGAGAAGAAGAGGCTTTTAGTTGATTTTATTCGAGTTCAACGTAAAGCCTATCTTGAAGGTAGGCACTAAGTTGATGCCATTCGGCTTTGCGCCTTCTCCACTGTTGGAATTTTTGAGGTATAATAATATAGACACGGAGTTGAGCTAAATTTCTTATATTTTCCTATCTTCACCCCGCACCAACTCAAATTCTAACAATGGCCGTAAGACTCACCAAAGCGGAGAAAATCAAAATCCTAAATGCCCAAGACATCTTTGGCAT
>CALLVY010000661.1 GCA_938015925.1 uncultured Saprospiraceae bacterium | reverse complement strand
GATGAAATCATTGTGCCCCATTATGATAGATTTCTTAGAGATGGAATAATCAAGAAGGAAGTCATTGATGATTTTGAAATCAAAACTAAAAGCAAGGTGATCCGATTGGGAGAGTATCAATGTTTGATCTATCAGGATGGGGAGAAAGAATTGCTTGGGGAATTGCTTGAAATTTAACTAAAGCAGAAGAACGCTATAAAGACTTCTTGAAAAAATAATTTTGATAAATTGAAGGGAGAAAGTAGTATTACTTACCTTTGCTCCAAAGGTAAACCATCTATGAAAAATACCATTTTATCCTTTTTCTTATTGAGCACTTGTTTGCTACTCTTGTCCTGTGGAGAAACAGGAAAGGTACACCGTTTGAAGTACAAGAAAATTAGTGGCGAGACTATGGGGACCACCTATAATATCACCTACTCCGATACCCTCGATCGCGACCTAAAACCTTCCATAGACGAATTACTAGTCGCCATCAACCAAGAAGTTTCCACTTATATAGACACTTCGGTGATTTCCCAATTCAACCAGACGGGATTAGACTTTCCCTTAGAAGGAAACCTCTATGCCTCTATTTATCAAAAAACCAAAGACCACCATTTTCGACATAATTTTGGATTCGCCAAAGAAGTCTTCAGGACAAGCAAAGGA
The DNA here is from genome assembly GCA_938015925.1 of uncultured Saprospiraceae bacterium. Classification (GTDB taxonomy): domain Bacteria; phylum Bacteroidota; class Bacteroidia; order Chitinophagales; family Saprospiraceae; genus CALLVY01. Next base: position 3,451 of record CALLVY010000661.1, on the reverse strand, counting down.
GCTTTTGATCCTACAGTAATGCCTTTGGTCAACTACTGGGGCTTTGGCTATACCGAAAAAAGAGCGGTAACAGATATTGATTCTGTTTTGGTCGATTCTCTGATGGCTATGGTAGGATTTGATAAAATTCAATATCGCAATAGTGGTGGCGTCAATAAATTGGTGAAAGCAAATGCTGGGATTCAATTGGATTTTAGTGCTTTGGCAAAAGGTTATGGAGTAGACGAAGTTGGGCGATTGTTGGAAAAAAAGGGCGTTAAGAATTTTTTGGTCGAAATCGGAGGAGAAGTCGTTTGCAAAGGCAAAAACAAAAGAAAAGAATGGTGGACGATTGGGATCAATACTCCGGAAGAGAAGGCCCAATTGCAGGATATTTTTTCTAGCATTATTTTGAAAAACAAAGCAATGGCGACCTCTGGCAATTACCGCAACTATTATAAAGTAGGAGAGACCTCCTACGCACATACCATCAATCCCAATACGGGATTTCCCGAAAAAAGTACCTTGCTTAGCGTCACTGTCCTCGCTGAAAGTTGTATCCTTGCCGATGCTTATGCTACTGCTTTTATGGTTTTGGGATTGGAAAAAAGCTTAGAACTAGCAGAGGAACTAGAAGGCTTAGAAGCTTATTTGATCTACAGTGGTGCAGAAGGAGAGCTTTTATCCAAATCGACTTCGGGAATGGAGAATTTCTTGGATTGAAATATGTTAACACACACACGCAAAAAAAATACCCCTAAATGGAGTTTAACCTAAAGAAAGACCTTTGTTTTTTTGATATTGAATCTACTGGACTAAGTGTCATTCGAGACCGAATTGTTCAGATTGCGGTGGTCAAGCACTTGGCCAATGGCAAGGAACCTCAAGAACTGGTGCTTCTTATTAATCCTGGAATTCCCATCTCTGAGGAAGCAATGGCGGTGCATGGCATTACGCCAAAGGACCTGGCCAACAAGCCAAGCTTTCAGCAAGTGGCGGATAAAATCCTAAATTTTATCGGTGATGCCGACCTGGCAGGATACAATTCCAATCGTTTCGACGTTCCAATATTGATGGAAGAATTTGCGAGAGTTGGAATTGAGTGGGATATGTCTAATCGACGAACCATTGATGTACAACGGATTTTCTACAAAATGGAACCCCGAACTTTGCAAGCGGCAGTCCGTTTTTACTGCCAGAAAGAAATGGAAAATGCCCATGATGCTTTGGCGGATGTACAAGCGACCATTGATGTGTTTCGCGGGCAGTTGGAAAAATACCAAGATCAGGATATGATCGGCTCGGATGGGGAAGTGGTAGAAAAACCAATCGTCAATGACATGCAAGCGCTCCATGATTTTACCAATGACAGCGGAATGATTGATGCTACCCAGCGGATGAAATATGATCGCAACGGAGTCATCGTTTTTAATTTTGGAAAATATATGGGCAAACCCGTTGCCGAAATGCTCGTGAAAGACCAACAATATTACAATTGGATGTTGAATAAAGAATTCTCCACCCAAGTAAAAACCCTCATTAAAAAATTGGTCAAGGATTATGAAAAGGGACAACAGAAAGGCTAGTCGTCAATTAATTGGGAAAACACTATTTGCTTTAGTGTTTTTTTTGGGTTTACTGAATTTACAGGCTTGTTATGAACCGGTGAGTGATTGTCTGGATATCTATGCTTCCGATTTTAATGCCAATGCAGATAAAGCCTGTGAAGATGATTGTTGTACTTACCCTTCTTTAAACCTGACCATCAATCACAAAGTGGGGGAGCAGAATCTCTCCTATGATTCTATTTTTTACGACATTGGGAGTGGTGATTCGGTTCGATTCGTAAAGATCGTTTTTTACCTTTCTGAAATAGAAGTGGTTAATGACGATTCTTCTTTTCAGATTCGAGAAAAGGTAGCGGTGCAAAGAACGACTGGGGAAACCCTACTCTTGACCGATGATTTTGCCCTGGTCAATTTGTCAAATGGTCGATCTTACAAGCTGGGAACCTATCGAAGCATAGGGGTTTATGACCGGGTATTGTTTCGCTTGGGCCTAAGAGAGACGATAAATGAAGTCAATCCGTTGTCGCTCGCCGACAATCATGACCTGAGTATCCAGGCGGATTCTATGTGGCGAGAAGCCGATGCTTATGCCTTGGCGCAAGTCAGTTTGGTCACTCAAGCCAATAATTCAGATACCCTTACTTATTTTGTTCCCAACCTCAATAACTCTATCCTGATGGGTGGTTTTTCCGCATTGGATATCGGTTTTGGTGAAAATTCCAACATAACGCTCAATGTAGATTACCTAAAATGGTTAGAAGGCATAGATTTTGTGGCTAATGGGGATAATCCTGATTTGGTAGTGACCGAAATTATCAAAGGCCTGCCAGAATCCATTTCTGTCTCCCAATAGCATAGGTTTTTACTTATTTTGGTTTATTTGGGACAACTACTTTTATTTTTAGGCTGTTATAGTATAGTAAACAAAAAAGGTTAACACATGAAAAATTCTAATGCATTCGGTTTCTTGGTTTTACTAGCTCTACTAATGTCTAGTGCTTGTAATCCCGATGACAATGATTTGGTGCCAACCGTGGATGTAGAAGTCAATATTAAAGGAGCCTTCGGAGATGATCTATTATTAATGCGTAAGGATTATCCACTGACCACTACGAGCAATATCCGTTTTGATCGAGTGAGTTTTTATGTGTCTGACTTGGTGTTATTGAAAAATGTAGAAGGTGGAAGTGATGAAGAAACGGGAGTGCTTGATATAGAATTGGTTGATTTTACACCATTTACAGAAATGGCACCGGGGACAGCGGCAAATGGACTTAGCTTTATTGGTACCAATATTCCAGTCGATAACTATAAAGGAATCAAAATGGGGCTTGGTGTCCCTGCAGATCAAAATCGACTTACCCCAAGCGATCAAAGCTTAGGTGCGGATCATCCATTGGCGAATTCGTTTCATTATTGGCAAGGTTGGCAAAGCTATATGTTTGCGATGGTAGAAGGAGTAGTGGATTGGAATGGAAATGGAATCTACGAAGCAGAGGAGTCTTTTAAATACCATACTGGAAAAGATGAAGCCTACCAGAATGCTTTTGTACTCAAAGATTTGACTATGGAAGCAGGGACTAATCCAGTATATGGTATTACAATAGATGTTAAGAAAATATTCTTGAATGACGATGGGACTTTACTTTTTGATGCACAAACCAATCAAAGCACCCATAATCCAGATGACTTTCCATTTATCCAGCAGTTTATGGTTTACTTTTCTAAAGTGTTTTCTTTCTAATCCATAGACGACGAATAACGGAATGCTACTAAACGAATCTAGCACAAGTCGACTTGTGTTTGCTGAAAAATAGAAAAATCGAACTCCGCTTCGACTTATAATGAAAACTTTCCTTCGGTCGGTTTTCATCGAACTCAACTTAACCAAAAAATTACCGCTA
>CALLVY010000660.1 GCA_938015925.1 uncultured Saprospiraceae bacterium | reverse complement strand
GGGAGTAGAACAAAGAAAGAAAAGCGCCGATCAATCTCTAGTACAGCACATCCCGTTTCGCAATGTTGGCCCATCCGTTTTTGGAGGCCGAATCGTAGATTTGGATGTTAATCCATTGGATCCCAGTATCTTCTATGCCGCTTATGCTTCTGCTGGCTTATGGAAAACAGAAAACAATGGTACCTCTTTTTCTCCATTATTTGAGCAAGAAGGGGTCTTGACCATCGGAGATATTGCGGTCAATTGGGAGCAAAATACCATCTGGGTAGGAACGGGAGAAAACAATTCTAGCCGTTCTTCTTACTCAGGCTTGGGGATTTACAAAAGTCAAGATGGTGGCAAAACCTGGGAGCATAAAGGCTTACCCGAAAGTCACCACATCGGTCGCATTATCTTGCATCCGACCAATCCAGATATTTTATGGGTGGCGGTTTTGGGGCACCTGTATTCTCCAAATGAAGAAAGAGGGGTTTATAAAAGTATAGATGGAGGGGATACCTGGACGCATACGCTTTTCGTCAATCCTAATGCAGGCGCAGTAGATCTTTTAATCGATCCAGATGATCCACAAAAACTATTCGCAGCCACTTGGCAAAGAGAACGCCGATCTTGGAATTTTGTAGAAGCAGGAGAAGGTTCCGGGATTTATCGTAGCGAGGATGGAGGAGACAATTGGACTTTAATGACCACTCAGGAAAGTGCTTTTCCGACTGGAGAAGGAGTCGGCCGGATTGGCCTGGCCATGACCAAAAAAGAGGGAAAAAATATTTTACTCGCTTCTCTGGATAATTACAATCGACGAGCGCCAGAAGAAAAGGATAAGAAAGAAGAACTGACCAAAGATGATTTAAGAACGATGGATGCTGCCGCTTTTGCCAAGCTAGATGAAAAAGATTTAAGTGCTTTCTTAAAAGGAAATAGGTTTCCTAAAAAGTATGACTCAGAAACCGTTTTTAAAATGGTAAAAAATGGTAAAATCCAACCGCTGGCTTTGGTAGAGTATTTGGAAGATGCGAATAGTTTGCTCTTTGATACGCCCGTTATTGGTGCGGAAGTTTATCGTTCCAATGATGAAGGAAAGTCTTGGAAGAAAACACATGAAGGTTACCTCGACGACCTTTTTTATTCCTACGGTTATTACTTCGGACAAATCAGAGTTTCTCCTCACAATCCCGAAAAAATCTATATCCTCGGCGTTCCTGTTTTACGTTCCGATGATGGCGGTGCTACTTTTGTTTCTATCAACGGTGACAATGTCCATGTCGATCATCATGCGCTTTGGTTGTCTCCACTACGCGATGAACACATCATCCTTGGGAACGATGGTGGAGTCAATATTTCTTACGATGATGGAGAACATTGGGTCAAGTGCAATACGCCTGCGGTGGGGCAGTTTTATACCGTTGCAGTAGATAATGCAGAGCCTTATAATATCTATGGTGGTTTGCAAGACAATGGTGTTTGGATGGGCTCGAGTACTTACAAAGCCAGTACCTATTGGCACAATTCAGGGCATTATCCCTATAAATCCATCAACGGTGGAGATGGTATGCAGGTGGCCATAGATTTACGAGACAATACTACGGTTTATACTGGATCTCAATTTGGGTTTTATTATCGCTTAAATTTGGCCAAAGAGGAACGTGATTTTATTACGCCAAAACCAGACTTGGGAGAGAATAAACTCCGTTGGAATTGGCAAACTCCGATCCATTTGTCTATTCACAATCAGGATATTTTATACATGGGATCTAATAAGCTGCACCGATCCTTAAAGCAAGGAAATGATTTTAAAACCATTTCTGAAGACTTGACCAAAGGAGGAAGAAAAGGAGATGTGGCTTATGGAACCCTTACGAGTATTCATGAGTCATCCATGCGCTTTGGTTTGCTTTATACTGGTTCAGATGATGGTTTGATCCATGTGAGTCAAGATGGTGGAATCACTTGGGAAAAAATTACCAATGGCTTGCCCGCCAACTTGTGGGTCAGCAGAGTACAAGCTTCGGCCTATGAAGAGGGCACCGTTTATGCCAGTCTCAACGGCTATCGTTGGGATGATTTTAATGCCTATGTTTATCGCTCTACGGATTTTGGGAAAAATTGGACGCCGATTGCTACCGACCTGCCTGCCGAACCCGTTAATGTAATCAAAGAAGACCCGGTCAATGAAAATATTCTTTACATCGGCACAGATCATGGTATCTATGTTTCTTTGAATAAAGGAGCTACGACGATGCGAATGGGAGCGGAATTGCCTGCTGTTCCTGTTCACGATTTGGTGGTTCATCCCAGAGAGAAAGATTTGATACTGGCGACCCATGGTCGGTCTTTTTATGTAGCAGATATCGCTCCCTTACAAGAGCTGGACGAAGAAGTATTGGCGGCAAGCCTCAAGATGTTTTCCTTTGAATCCATTAACTATTCTAGTCGCTGGGGAGATTCTTTTTCGAAATGGCGAAAGCCTATGGAACCCAAATTAACCATTCCTGTTTTTGTGAAATCATCAGGCTTGACAAAGGTCAATATAAAAACAGACAAAGGGGTGCTATTGACGAGTATGGATCGAACTTTAAATGCAGGACTAAATTATATGGACTATGATTTAAGTATCGATAATTTTGCGGCACAAAAATTAGAACGTTTGCTCAATGAAGGTGAAAAAGACAAGGACGCTCATGTGAAAATTAAAGAAAAAAAGAATGGGAAATATTACCTTTATAAAGGAACCTATACCATTGAAGTATTGAAAGATGGGAAAACAGAAAAAGCAGAATTGAAGATTGAAGGACGCTAGTTTTTTGTAAAAAAAAAAACAATCCCGTAAGGATGGATGATGTTTTAGATTATGAAGGAGAAAGGACTTTGGCGACTAAGTCAAAACGTTTCCTCAATTTTATTATTGATGGAATATTGATGCTGATTTTTACATTTGGTGTCCTGTTTTTGGTATTTGCTTTGACGGACCATTTGGGTTTGGAGACAGAAGAAGAAAGTATTGGCGAGAAACTAATTGGTGTGTTGATGATCGTTTTGATGATTGCCTATTTTGCGGTTCAAGAATACTTTTTCAATGGCAAAACGATCGGAAAATGGATGACCCATACCCGGGCAGTAAGCTTGGATGGCGAAAAAATTAATTTCATCATGAGTTTAAAAAGAAGTACGATCAGAGTCATCGGAGCGGGCATAGATCCTTTTACTTTTCTTGGGAAAAAGACGATGGGCTGGCATGACTTATATTCTTATACTAAAGTGGTGATGGATGAAAAATAAATAATAGAGCCTAGCCTAATACCTAAAATAATCATGATAAAAAACCTCCTTTTATTATCCTTCGCTTTGATTTTATGCTCTTGCCTTTCCTGCGGAACAGACAGCACTAAAAGCGATACTGATCGGGCCGAAGAAAATACGATTTCTCCTGCGCTTAGTGATTTTGAAGGAGGAGAAAAGGCGATAAGTCCGCAAGATCCTTTTGTCAAAAGGTATAAGGGATCTATTGATGAAGAAGCAGTTATAGAAATGCAGTTGACCAATTGGGGTGATGGTTTTTTAGCAGGCCATTATTGGTATACTAATGAAGGCAGTCTGATTGATGTTCATGGCGAGATGCAACTCAATGAAGTAGTGACGCTTGATGTTTCTATGGAAGGAGAAAAAACAGATGCCAAGTTTGTTTTTCCTTTTACAGATTTGAAAGAAATTTCTGGTCAATGGTTTAATCAAACGAATCCAGATGGACTAAATTTTAAGCTACAAGAAGTTCCTGCCAAGGCCAATGATAAATGGTCTGGTCAGTGGCACCTCAATGGAATCTGGGAAGGAGGAACGCTGATGATTGGAGACCTAAGAGATACCGCTTTTCACTTTGCCTTAAGTTTTGTAAAGAACGGACATGTCGGAGAGATTGACGGAGATGCACTTCTCCTGACGGACACGACTGCAGTCTTTAATAAAGTACTCGATTACTTTGAAGGAGACGAAGAAGTCTGTTTAATGAATTTTACCTTACGGAAAAACCAAATAGAAATCTTTCAAAAGAGCGACAACTTCGCTTGTGGTTTTGGTATGCGTGCCTATGCTTCCGGATATTACGACAACAAATTGATCCAAGAAGATCCCACGCTTTCTTTTGGCGATCAAGGTATCTTTGTGGATGCCCAACAGCATGATAAATTCAAATCCTGGATTGGAGAAAAGACCTATCATGACATTGCCTTTAATATGCACTACAATGAATATACCGAGCTCAATAGTGAAGAAGAAAAACTAAAAGGTAAATTAACGAAGGGCTTAGTAATGGGCATGCTCACTTCTAATGAAGCCATTATTTTACACGATGGCGAATCCGCTTTTTGGACCGCTACGATCGCTTTTTTAGATGGAGAAAACAACACCCCCGTAATCCGTTATTTTACCAATCAAGCAGAATGGAAGGAAAAGCTTCCGAAAGCTTTTGACGAATGGCGAGAAGCTTTCTCGGATTATGAAATTGTTTTTGAAAAATAATAATACCTCCTATTTAAAAACCCCAAGTTTATCCAACTATCAGCACCAGTAAAAATTGGATAATCATCGTCCCGTCCATCAATCCTGTATAAAAATAATCATGCTTTTTGGTACTACTTAAGCGAATAAAAAAAGCAGTACTCAGATAGGAAATCCCCAAAGCCATGCTTTGCCACAGGGTGTAAAAATCACTATTAAAAGCAATCAAACCAAAAGCGATAAGGAGGGAGCAATAAGCCAGTATTTGACTATTTTGAATACCGATGATAGAAGGAATGGTTTTGACTTTAGAATGTTGATCGACCACTAGGTCACGAATATCAAAGGGGAGGGTGATGGCAAAAATAAAAAGGCTCCTTTCTAGTATCAATAGGATCATTGAAAAATTAAAAGCGGTATAGCCAGCTTCAATAGCGGGAAGACGTACCGTCACCCAGGCGAAGACAATAGCGATCAAAAATATTTTGATGTGATTGATGTCGCGCAATCTTCGCTGACCGGTCAACACCGGCCAAACATAAGCTAGAGAAATGATCCCTGGCAACATCAACTCCAATTGTATTTGGCGAGGCAACTGTAGAAAGAAGAAAGCCGCACCAAGCCCACCCAAAATAGCATAGATGCGGATGTGTTTTCGGAAACGGTAAATGACCGCATAGCGTTCCTCTTCCAGAAAATCTTTTAAACGAGAAATGCCTACAATCCGATGGAGGGCATAGACGAGTAGGGTAGCACAAAACAAAAGTCCCATCAAAGGCGTCGCCTCAATGTTATGCTGAAAAAGATATTGGCTTTGCAGACCCATCGCCAAGGCACAAGCGGCAATCCAAAAATTACCATAAAAAACAAGATTGATAAAAGCTTTTATTAGACGCATGCGATCGGGACATTAAAAGCAAAGGAGAGGAGTAGGAAGGATTCAAGATGTTGTTTTATTCAAAACCTTGAATCCTTCCTTGACAAGCTATAAGTATTTAAAACTTTGGCCAGCTTTAATTTTGAGTAGTGTTTCGTAAATCAATTTGATTACGTTTTCTACATCATCCTGGTGAGCCATTTCTACGGTAGTGTGCATGTATCGAAGTGGCAAAGAAATGAGTGCGGAAGGCACGCCTCCATTGGAGTAAGCAAAAGCATCGGTGTCCGTTCCTGTCGATCTGGAAGCTGCTTCTCTTTGGAAAGGAATATTCTTTTCCTCGGCGGTATCAATAATGAGATTGAGTAATTTGTTGTGTACCGCAGGAGCATAAGTAACCGTTGGTCCTTTTCCACTTTTTACATCTCCTTCTTTGATCTTATTGAGCATCGGAGTATGGGTATCGTGGGTCACGTCCGTGACGATTGCTACATCAGGTTTGATGGTATGGGCGATCATTTCTGCGCCTCTTAAACCTACTTCTTCCTGCACCGCATTGACGATGTACAAAGAATAAGGAAGTTTGATTTTATTTTTTTGTAAGAGACGAGCTACTTCTGCGATGCAAAAACCACCCATTCGATTGTCGAGGGCACGACCTACATAATATCGATTATTGAGTTTTTCCATTTCATCATCAAAGGTGATGACACAGCCTACATGGATTCCCATGCTGAGGACTTCTTTTTTATTTTTGGCTCCTACATCTACAAAGATGTTTTCGAGCGTAGGCGTTAGCTTGGCATCTTCTCCTTTGCGGACATGGATTGCAGGCCAACCAAAAACGCCTCTGACAATTCCTTCCTTGGTATAAATATTTACTCTTTTGGAGGGAGCGATCAAATGGTCAGAACCTCCATTGCGAGCTACATATATATAACCATCGTCTGTGATGTAGTGGACAAACCAGGAAATTTCATCGGCATGGCCTTCTATGACAACCTTATAATCTTGGCCTGGATTGATGATACCATATACACTACCATAATTGTCAGAATTCCATTCATCAATATAGGGTTTGAGATATTCTAGCCATACCTTTTGTCCATTTTCTTCAAAGCCGGTCGGAGAAGCATTATTAAGGTATTTTTGAAGAAATGCTTCGGATTTTTTTGTGATAATTGCCATTCTATTGTGTTCTTCCTTGCGTAATTACTGTCTGCGGACAGCGGCTCCAACAAATGGAGGCTCATGATTTTTCGGGGTTAATTAGGGATTGGTACAATTGATTTGATCTTAAGTCAATTATCTACCAAAATTATCATTTGAGGCTTCGTCATTTCAAATAAAAGCCAGTAAGAGAATTAAAAGACCTTTCAAAAGTACAAAGTAGCTGGAAAAACAAAAATCAATGGCTTTTTTTGCCTTGATTTCTAATGATTTCGGGCTATATTGCCTTGAATTATGATAATCCGAAATTCCTAATTAAGGAGCGCAAATGTACAAAATTTATATTAATGAGACCCCACTTTTACTAGTGAATACCTCAGAATTGAACACTCTGCCAAAGTTTGACGGAGAAATTCTAAAAGCAAGGTATTCTGGTAAAGCCAAATTCTTGCTTCAATATATAGATATGTTGGAAAAGAGTCGCCGTTTTGAGGCCGTGATTCTTTATGCTAATGATGAAAAAGAGCTTTTTAAGGCCTTCAAGGCTCATTTTCAAATAGAAAAAGCCGCTGGTGGATTAGTTTTTAATGAACGTAAGGAAATCTTGTTTATTTTTAGACGGGATAATTGGGATCTGCCAAAAGGTAAAATAGACCCCGGAGAAGGCAAAAAAGAAGCTGCTTTGAGAGAAGTAAGAGAAGAAACAGGGGTAGAACAATTGGAATTGGGAAAAAGAATTATGAAGACTTACCACACGTTTCGAAAAAAATCTGGTAAGCGGATACTCAAAAAAGTTTATTGGTATAAGATGCAAACCACTGACTCTAAGTTAGTTCCGCAAGCGGAAGAGGATATTGAGATTGCTACCTGGATGAGTTTGGATGCCTTTTTTGGAGAAAAAAGAGTGGTGTACAAAAATATTTTAGAGGTCCTTGCTCAAGGAAGCTAAAAAAGTAGATTTTTTTGCCGAAAGGCTACAATAAAAAGTAAAGACAGTCGTTAACCAATAGGCTGCAACGATAAACCAAATGTCTTCGCTGCTTCAAAAAAATGTTTTTTTTTGTAAAATTTATCTAATTGCTCAACCAAACTGTATTCTAATTATTGTACAGGAAGCCAATGAAAATTTGGGCTTTTTAGGTGCTGGCACTAATCCCCTTCTGTATTGTAGTGTTGGTAAAATTTTATTAGGTTGTCCTTCTTTTTAGGCGTTTAATTTCTTTGAATTTCTTTTCTATATTTGGCTCACCGAAGGAAATTTCACATACTTAAACTTAGCAGAAATCTTATGTATCGATTAACTCTACTTATAGCATTTGTTTTTGTAAGCAGCTTTGGCTGCCAACTATTTGCTCAGTCTACTACTAGTGTCAATGATGAAGCGCT